>JAICVG010000211.1 GCA_025935445.1 Nitrososphaera sp.
TGAGATTGATACATTGACCTCTTCTTCATAATAATTAAATCCTGTTAGCATTAACTATATTGTAGCGCGTTGCCTATAGACCTAGACCAAATTGATGTTGCAATCCTAAAATCCTTGATGGAGGATGGTAGAAAGTCATTCCGTGCCATTTCCCGAGAAATAAAGGTGAGCACGCCTACAGTCAAAAGCAGATATGAGCGCCTTGTAAACATCGGGCTTATCAAGTCAGTCAAACCAGACATCGATTTATCCAAAGTCTATAGCCGAAAGAAAAACCAGTCCTTTGGAGAAGAAACCATCAAGCAGCTGGAGAAACAAAAGAAGCACTTCCATGCAAAAGTAGAGAGGAACATGAAGGTAAAGATGCAATGCGAATATTGCGGCGGACCATACATGCCAAGCCGAAAGTACTTGAGTTTGCAAACTTTCAGAGATTTTTCTGCTGCGCTGGCTGCAAAAACCACTATAATGAAAAGCATGAAGGCAGGATACGCTCCATAGTGGAACAGTACAAAGAGATGCAAAAAGAGGCGAAAAAAATAACTTGATTTTGGTATATAAAATTACTTGGCGTCTTCCAAATCTCCAGATTAAAATATGGCTATTTCGGTGTTTGCACTGGTCATTGTTAAGACTTTATTAATATAATAACCAAGTTGGTACGGAGCGAGAGAAAAACGAAAATCTGCTAAAGTGCTATTTATTCCCTTGAGGTATTAGATGTTGTCATATGACACGGTCGGTTTGCTGACAACCGGATAAGCAAGAAAAAGGAGTATTTCTGTTCTAGTATAGAACAGTATGTATGAGTCCTGGTGCTAGTCCGCTTCTTCTTCTCCTTCTTCTTCTCCTTCTTCTTCTTCGCCGCCTTCTTCGACTTCGCCGCCTGCAGTGCCTGCAGTTGTTGTAGTCATGTTACCTCCTAATGCATTCAAGGCTAAATTCAGGTTCATCAGTACACCCTGAGTGTCGTTATTCTGCGCTGCAATACATGCTTGTTCTATAAGCTGTGTTGGCGATGATGTAGTTTGATTTCCTCCTCCTCCAGCTGTAGTAGTAGCATTTGCAGTCATAGTACCAGTCGTGGCAGTAGTAGTGTTGCCTGCCGTAGCATTAGTACCGCCTCCTCCTCCTGTTTGTGTTGGAGTGCAAGCAGACTGTGCACCGGTGCTGCCAACGCCACCTGTTGTTGCTGTTATATTGTCAGTTGTTCCTGCTGTATTATTACCATCAGTGGCACCAGCTAATTGCTGCCCTACCGTGATGACTGTTTGAGCAGTGCCACTCTGAGTGGTATCAAATGGTGGGTCTAAGCCCGTGCCAATGATTGTCGCTGCCACATTGAAGCTCCCCGCGGTATCAAACGTCACCGTTTGCTCATCAGATCCAGAATGTGTGTGAAGATCTGTCATTGACTGAACTGTCCCACCATTTTGATCTTTTATTTCAAAGTTGTAATTTACATGGCTTATAGACTCACCTGAAGAGGGGTCCTGGAAATCAAGCGTGAACACTGTATCCTGGCCCGGCTCTATCTCCATCGGCTCCCAGCTAATTAGCACATTTACAGATTGATTGTCTGTTGCTACAGTTACCGGTTGGGGCATTGTTGTGGCTGCGGCTGGAGCTGCTATAGTTGATGCAGTCATTATTAATGCCAGTGTAAAGATGGTCGCTACTGGTATGGTACAGTTGTTATTCTTTTTGTCATTATTGAGATCTATCATATTCCTGTAAGAGCAGGAATGCAAAGGATAAAAGACTTCTCTTAATAGAAAGGGCAAGAAGAATTGCTTATTTGTAGTTATTGTAATTGTTATCAAGCAGTTTGCTAACGATATTAATTCAACGGGAGCATGCCTACTTTCATCCGATGCGAGCCTTTAGATTTTTTTACATTAAACCTTATCTTGTCTGTAGTTGCAAATGTAGTCTTGGTCACTTCAGTCGATGGTTGACCTATGATAATGCAGCAAAGCACCACAACAGTTCCATTGCGATAGCTGGCACACACACTTTCCTCATTCTGCTGTAAACCTTTTACAATCTATTCTGCTTCATTTCTTCCCATACTGCCTCCTTTAGGCCGAGCATCTTTCTAAAAGAGTTTGCAGTGGAGGGACCAAAACCGGCGTAGTGGTTGTTAGCTGCCACGATTGCAAACTTTGCCATGTCCTTGAAGCTGCTAAGAGAGTCTGACCATCTTTTCAACTCCGTGAGCCGGTCTTTTTGCACCGTGCCAAAGTCTTTTTCGTCTATACTCCTGTCACCTATAAAGCGTAAATACACAAAGTCTGAAGTCAGTTCAGGAGGTGTTTGTATAGTGTCCAGTTGGCTCCAAGCTAGGCAAATGTTATTGTCAGAAAGTAACTTGTAGACATTCTTGTCAAACCAAGACTTGTGCCTGAATTCAATCGCGTATCTAAAGTCTGGATCGAACATGTGAATCAATGCCTCCAACTTCTTCAAGCCCTCCTTTGCAGTGAGGGACGGTGGCATTTGCAGCAATAGTGCTAAGAGCTTTTTGCGTAATGGTCGCATAACATCAAAGAAATAGCGAAGCTGGTTGTTATCAGGGTCTGTTAGTCGCTTTTCATGAGTGATAGATCGATGAAACTTGGCTGCAAACCTAAAATTGTCAGGGGTCACCGATGCCCATCGTTTTGTCACAAAAAGGTTTGGTGGGCTGTAGAACGAAGAATCAATCTCAACAAAATCAAAGACTTGGCTATAATACTTCAGAAATTCCTTGTGTTCTAGGTTTGATGGATAAAAGTGTCCAAGCCATGCATCGTAGGACCAACCAGAGCAGCCAATGTAGAATAATTGTTCCAATTAAGTGAGAAAAGTTGTCAATTACTACCCTATAAGGTCATTGCAAAGAAGTTACTTTTGATACTTTCTTTGAATTTGTTATTCTACGATTCTTGTCTATATATGCAGCAACGAGTCATTATCTTTCTTGTTCTTGCTAACATCTTCTTCTTGCTTGGTTATGTTCCCTTTTACTATTGGAGCCTCTCCACTTTTAATACGCCTTCTTTTTCATTATGCCTAGACTGTTCCTTCTTCTCCATCAAAATGCGTGGTAAATTGGCAGACACATATGAACTGGACATAACCAAGATTGTTCGATGACTCTCATCCACCTTGACAACTTCAACATGGTCTGGATGCTTTTTTTCTATTCTCTTGAGAAGATCAGCTATATATATCAAAACCTCATTATTTAAGATTTCAATTTTTATTATTTCCTTTTTGATGTTTACTATTATTATTCCATACCCTCCTACAGGTTTCTGATGGTAAATACTGCCATGTCTTTAACAATCAAGGCCGCCTCCAGGGGCCGTCGATTGTAGCATATGTTAACATAAGTCAATTGACTAACGCATGTAAATAAGCTTGTCTCTTGGCACTTACATATTGGTATAGTACAGTTCTTATTGATAAGAATATGATGTTATGCTCTCGCGATTAGATCTCGTCAAGAGAATTTTTATCTTCCTAAGTGTGATGCTTCTTATAACTACTATCATTGCTTATCCTTTCATCCATGCATTGTTCTATCCAATCAATTTTTTAGTGCCTATATTTCCTTTTAACAGCAATGTTTAGTGGTGCGATAATCAACCATAAATATTGAGCAATATCGAGATCAAAGAAGGAAACAAGGATAGAAATAGCAAATACGAAAAGAATAAAAATTAGATTTGCCATGACCCCTCTTACAAAGAGTGGATGGATGTTTTTGTCAACCAATTTATAATCTTTTGTTGCATGCCACCATATGAGAGCAAGTAA
>JAICVG010000212.1 GCA_025935445.1 Nitrososphaera sp.
AAAAAAGCCTGCTCCTCAAATTGGTTTAAATCTGCCGTCATGAGATCTTGTTATTTACTTGAGCGCACAGAAAGATGTCTCAATTTCTTTGGCTGAAAGTTCCATAGTAGCAGGAAATGATCTCCATGGCACAGTGGTCATCAACTACAGCGGGAGATTTGACAGCGTGGTAATAAACTCCCAGATTGAGAACTCAAGTGATGTATTCTCATACACCTGCCTCAATGACAAAAACATCAAACATCCTTATGCACGACTATCAATCTTTAAGTCGGAGCTTGCCGGCACAAATACCATCAATTTTACCGCGACTACTAACCACATTCCTGCTGAAGGTGAATACACTAATGTTAAATTCCGCGTATCGATAATACAAGAGCATAAAGAAGTAGTAAGTGACGTTACCTTTACAAAAATATTAAAGGCTTAAGCGAAGTTCTCTACGATTTCGACGCTACCTTGCATGTGTGGATGGGGTTCGCAGTGGTATGGGTATTCGCCAACCTCGGTAAATGTAAAGTCGAAGGTTCCGCCTGGTGGGATAACTGAGCCTAGCTGCTTTATCGAGTCAAAGTCGCCATTGATTTTATCGACGTAGCCATTGTCAGTAGTTACTGTGTGGCCGGTGACATCGGTGTTGGTCCATACTACCTTATTGGATACTCCAATCGTTCCACGTGTTTCCTTTGGAACAAAAAACTGGCCGTTAGTTGGCAGAGAGGCGCCTTCTGCAATGTTGACCTTTAGCTCTTCGGCAGGATTAAGCACTGCTTCTGGGAGCGTAGGTTTTGCGTTGGCCTCTGGGATGTAAACAAACTGGTAGTAGCCCATGCTTATAGCAACTGCAACAACAAAAGCAATGACGCTGATGCCGCCAGCATGGTTTACCATACTTGATCTTCAAGATCTTATTTTCACATATAAAGCTTGCATGTTAGAGAGCCCTTTTGTCCGGCTCCTCCTCGATGCTGCTGGCAGCCGACATAGCTTGGGCACGATCCGCTACTTGCGCAGTCGTACTAGTGACGCCCTGATCAGTTGTCGCATGCTTTTGTTGTTGTTGTTGTTGTTGTTGTTGTTGTGATGACATCTGCCCTTTCTGATCGGGGCTAGATTTTGCAGCGACAGTTGGCGGAGCTGCCAATGGCTTTTCTACTGTTGTAGTAGCAGGCACGGGCTTGGGTGCAGCTGCTGGCTTGGACGGAGTCGGAGGAACAGGCTTGGGTGGCGGTGCTTTTGCAAGAGCCCTTCCGTACCTATAGAGGTGGAACATAGCTGCAAATACTAACATCATTATGCCTATTATGAAGAGTGAGTAGTTTTTCATCCCCTGGAGTACTGCATAGTATGCAGAGATGTTAAGATACACCTGGAAAGCAAGGAGCACTACAAACAATACATACAGCCACTTTTGCGAGATGTTCATTGAACCTTTGGATGCCTTCTTGGGCTGAAGCTTTGCGTTTGCCTCCGCATGCTTGGCCAGCTTGATCATCATGTAGGTAAACCCAAATGACAGAGGGACGAGCAATATCATAACTAGATAAAAGAATATGGGGTCAATTACCAATCTTTCGAGCAGCGCCTTATCCCTGTCAGGGTCAATATAGAATCCCCAGTATGTGGTGACAATGATCTGTGCAAGGCTCGTGATGCCTATTGCAGTGACAAGCGGTCTATCCTTCCAAGAGAATTTCTTGTACTTGTCTATAAATGGAACAATCAATAGCGCAAATATGAATAGCCCTGGCCAGGCGACGCCCGTGGTAAATTTGTCATACATAGTACGCAAAAACGCGTAGAGCCCAGTAAGATACCACTCTGGAACTGTAATACCCGGTGGCGTCTCCGGTTGAAAAGGCAGCCCGAGACCAACTGGAAATACTCCACCTGTCAGTATGATTGCTCCTGAAATTGCCATTACCATCGGCACATCAAATACCATGAACCGCGGAAAGTGGAATACCATGAGCCCAAGAAGGGCTATAGGCAGCATGAATACATGGAACGTGTAGAATCTAAGGATGAAGTCGTGAAATCCTGCGCCAAAGAATGCCTCCCTCATCTGAGGTCCCAGCACAGGTATTGAGTTGGTTAGCGATGCAGCAATAGAGATTGCAAGCTCAGCGCGCTCGCTAAAAATGATATCATAGCCGGTAAACGCCTCAAGAATCGTCAAGACACCAATTATGATACCTGTAACCCACAGTATCTCGTTTCTGATCTTGTAACGACCACTGAAGTACTGGTAGTACATATGGAGAAGTGCCATCATGACCATCGCATTTGATGCGTGATAATGGATGTTGCGTATATGGAACCCATAGGGGATTGTGTCGTTGATTTTTTGGACGCTGGTCCACGCCCGGTCGAGTATAGGCTCGTACCACAGCATAAGCAGAGCGCCAGTGATGCCAAGTATGACAAAAATGACGAAGGTTAGCATGCCGAGGAAACCAAGTGGGCTAACGAACCTTCCGGGAAAAGTAAACTTCATCCCCATGAATATGGTTCGATCTACTCCGGCGTATACCCACCGGACGAATCTTACAAAGCTGTTTTCATACTTTAAGGTAGCGCCCATATCCAACTATTCCATTTGCATTAGGGTCCCATGTAGGGGGCAGTATCAATACGTCTCCGTTAGGATCGACTCCAAGGCCAAGGTATGGAAGGACATTTGATGGTGGTCCCTGCAGCGACGCGGGCCCTGCAAACGCTTGGCCTGTCGTCGGATCGTACATGCTTCCATGGCATGGGCATTCACCTCTCTTTCTGCCTTCCTCTGGCCAGTACTTCCACAGGCACCAAAGGTGCAAGCAGACCATGCTGTACGCTCTAAAGGCAGAAGCGTCATTCTTGTCACCTCCAAGTTCCTGTGGCAGCCGTATCAGCTGCCATGTACGGAACGATTCCTTGTTCAGTGCAGGATCATCGCTCTTGGGATAAATGATAACGTCAGAATGATTAACTGGAAAGGTATTTACGTTTACAACTGTGCCATCTGCAAGCTCTGCCTTAACCTTCTGGCCCTCATTGCTTGAAGGGTTTGGCAAGAACTTGCCCCAATCAACAAAGGGCGTAAAGGTCATGACAGTACCGGCGGCAGCCATCAATTTCAGAAAGTCGCGCCGAGATACTCTTCCTCCAATTGCAGGAGGGGTTTGCGCCATACCTAAGGAAAAGCTTTCTTTGATAATTAATAAACCTTTGGAAATTTAGTCACCAGATGAAAACACACAACGTCGCGTCTCAAGCCATGGCCAGTTCTCCAAGAATGGATAGAATGTTTGATGCAAGCGTTTGGAGAAAAAATCTTCTTAATGATCCTGTCTGGCAATCTGCTCAAACCAAGAAGTTCCTTGCAACTTGGCGTACTTTATGTACGCTCCAGCCTTGTCAATACCTGCAACCTTGGCGTTTTGAAGATTTGCTTCAACAAATATCGTTTGCAGCATCTTGCTTCCTGTCAAATCTGCATCTTGTAGATTGGCCCACATCAGGTTCGTTTTGATTAAGTTGGTGTTTGTAAGATTAGCTTCTTTCATTTCTGCGTACATTAGGAGTGTTTCATTAAGGTTGGCACCTTGAAAGTCTGTGCCATTTAGGCTTGCCTGAACCAAATTTGCCCGAGTTAGGTTCGCGTTGGCAAAGCTTGCCCTGTCTGCAATCACACCATTAAGAAAAGCATGAGATATATCCTTGCCTGAGAAGTCTCTATTGCTAAAGTCCAGTTTGACTCTTAGGTTCTTC
>JAICVG010000161.1 GCA_025935445.1 Nitrososphaera sp.
CGTGAACCCCGCGTAACTTTGCGTCACGATTGAATGGTACGAAGATGGAGGCATAAACGCAAAGAAAAAGATGACAGGTTGTATGAATGACACTAATATCGCCCTAGGTGTGCTGGCTCCAAATACTGAAATGAATAAACCTATCCTGAATCCTACTGCAAGCAGCATGCCTGCAATGACATAGTCCATTGATGGAGACTTGGAAAATACAAAATCCGCGGCGATTCCTAGAAGAAGAGTGAGTGACCAAAATACGTTAGCGAATGCAGAAACGTGTGCAATTTTCGAGAATTTGTGTACTGGAGTTCCTTGCAGTGCAAGATAGTCAAGGAAATGAGAGCCCACAAGAAACACTAGACTAAGAGGGATGTACAGCGCAAGGCTTGCTGTCCCCGCCTGAAGATTGTAAACGTGCGATACGACAACAATAATTAGTGCACATCCGATCCAGATAGTATATGATATCCTAGAAGAAGAAGGATTAATTCTGGTAACAGACCAGCGCCTGTGAATGTTTGATACATCGTCGCGCCGGGGTGCAAGCATCCCCATATTCAACCGACAGGGAACAGAATTCTTATCATAATTGATGCTCCGATAACAGCACCAGTTATCCCCAGCACAATCTCCGGCCTGATCTTAATGCCTCTTGTCTCGTCTTCAAAAAACCTCAGAAGACCCGCACTTGAAGCAGGAAGCGGAGCATTTTTTTTCTTACTGCTCATTGATAGCAACTTATGCCTATACGCTTAAATACATTCCGCCGGTCATTCTATGAGATTCTTGGTCCTTTCCAAAATCCCAAGATATCTATCTAGAAGATCCACCTTTTGCCTCTGCATCGAAATATCATTCTCAACCTTTATTTCTGATGCGAGCAACGCGATCTTTTCTTCGATTAGAGATGCAACTGATGTCAATACTGCCGATCTTCGTACTGGTGCTGCCTTGTCTCGTTCTGCCTTTGTCTGAGTGCCTCCTGTATTTACCTCATTGCCACAATTGATGCAAGTAATTTTGTCTCCAAGGCGCACTTGGACTCCGCTGCATTTATGGCATGGCTCGCTAGTAAGCGTTCCTCCGCTTGCTAGAAGAGATGCTCCAGTCTTGATTCCGCTGACATTATCTTCAGAAGAAGCCATGGTAGAATATTTGCTGCTGACAAATTTCTTCCTTATGCTTCACTTCCTTTTTTGACTTACTTTAGTTGAGTCAGATCGTTGTGCCAATTGATCTGCAGGATATGCATCAAAAGGTTGTCACAGAGGTTAGCGAATGCCATCGTAAACTCCTTGTCCAATCAAAGAAGCCAGCCACTTAGCCTGCCTGCCTTGCTGACAATCCTATATCAAGTGGCTGAAGATTTCCATGCCTTAATTGCGATTATAACGATTTTCCTTTTTTTTTGTGTACGAAAAAAAATCGATCAGAAAATGCAGCAGCCAAGAGATTGTAGTAAGGAATGCTTAGATTATCTTGCATATGCAGTTGGTCATAAAGTATTTGCCGTGCTCTTCACCGAATCAGACCATAGATAGTCATATGCTCCTTAATCTGAAAGGTTCTTTGAAAACAATTCGATCAGATTTGCAAGGACTTATTCTTGCTCCTAATCATTGTATCATCTTTTTCTATAACTTCCAGAGTAAGCGTGGACCTAACTTCTTTACGAGTTCGTATTTCGGACTCTGCATCATCAAGCTCTCTCCTTGTGTCTGCTTCAACCTTTACGACTATATCATAGATGATGCTCTCTTCGTCACCACCATCAACAACTGTATACACGCCAGAAACAGCAGGATGTCTTCCGATAGCGTCTTTTACCACTTCCTTTAGATCCTCATCCACCTCTATCAGTATGAATGATTTAGTCATGGGTTCGGGGAGCCGTCCTCTTCACTGTTTATACTGTATTTGTTATAGTATTTATCGATAAAAACTAAATCATAATATACTCTTTGGCATTCTTTTTTGTATCCGTTGCCAATAGTACCAGCTTTTGCAGAGCTATAGAGGGCGATACGATTATAATGATAATAAAAATATAATCTATTAAAGGCATGGCACAAAAAGATTATTGAATCCAATGCCTGTTGTATTGCTACTGTGGGTTATATCCTAATAAAAGGATCAGAATAACGGTTTGCAGATTTGATATGATCAATTACAGATGCAATAGACAGATATATAAAAAAAATCTTGTCTATTTTAATTCATTAAAGATTTATTAATATGACTTGTGAAAAATGCCTACCTGATGGCGGTTATCTGTAAAAAGTGTGGTCTCCCTGACGATTTGTGTGCTTGCGGAGAATTGGATAAAGAAGAGGCACGAATTGTCGTCCGCCTTGAAACAAGGCGTTTTTCAAAAACAAGCACTATTATAGAAGGCATCAATCCAAAACAAAGCGACATGCCCAAAATAGTCAAGGAACTTAAAAGCACTTTTGCATGTGGCGGAACAGTAAAGGAGGGGTTTATCATGCTGCAGGGCGACCACCGGGATGATGTTAAGGGATATCTTGTCAAGATGGGATTTAATGAACGAGCCATCGAAGTCCAGTAATAGTTTTTGCAGAGCTGTCGCTTAACTATTTCCATACGAAGGCATTTAAACCGGCCGGACTAGAGTTTGTTTGGTGCCTAGGAATAACTTTAGAGGACAGCGAAGGCTGGAGAGCCGTATTGATGAAACGGTACGGATTGCTTCTATTGCCCAAAAGGGAATGACTACCGGTAGATCAAGTTACGTCGAAATGCGTGCCCTTGATAGGCTGACCAGCCACAACATAAAGACAAAGGTACACGCGATAAAAAAATCGCTTAAATTAAATAGCAAGCTTGAAGATCTCGTCTCAAAGATTTCGCAGGCAATGTCAGAAAGTTACACTAAGGTACTTACGCCAAATGGCATAGTGCGAGGAAAGGAACTTGATCGGCTACTGTCAATAGACGCAGACATTGTAATTTGTCTTGGGATGATCGAATCAGAATTGAACTCGCTAAAGATATCTGATTTGATAGATACTATGGAAGAACTGATAGAAGAAAGAAAAAAGCTAATTGATTCCCTCAGAGCCTGAGGTGGGTCTTGAGTCCCTTGTAGCGATTCCTGATCGTTACCTCTGTGACGCCAGCCGCTTCCGCCACATCTTTTTGGGTCTTGTTTTCGCCATTCATTACGCAGGCAACATATAGCGCTGCTGCAGCTAGCCCCATTGGGTCCTTGCCAGCAGAGATCTTGCCTTCCTCTGCTTTTTTCAGGATTTCAAGCGCCTTGCGCTTTGTCCTCTCTGACAGGCCAGCTTTGCTTGCAATCCTTGCGACACATTTTACTGGATCTACTACAGGCATTTTAAGATCTAACTCTCTTATGAGTAATCGATAGCACCTTGCTACATCCTTTTTCTTGATATTGCTTGCATTTGCAATGTCTTTAAGTGTTCTAGGAGTTTCTGTATCACGGCATGCTGCATACAGAGCAGCTGCTACCAAGGCAGATATGGAGCGCCCACGCACAAGCCCCTTCTCAAGTGCCTTGCGGTAGACATATGCTGCTTTTTCAATGACTGCGTCCCCAACTGCCAGTTTATCCTTGAGCCTATCAAGCTCAGAGAATGCCTGACGAAAGTTGCGGTCCACCGGTTCATGCACCTGGCTTCTGCTGTCCCATGTCCTGAGCCTTTCAATAGTACTCTTCATTGAGGCTGAGAGAGGCTTGCCTGATGCATCTTTGTCAACAGGGCCAATTATGGTTGCAAGTCCCATATCATGCATAGCAAGCGATGTTGGGATGCCAGTTCTGCTTCTGTCTTCATGCTCTTCTTTTGAGAAGGCACGCCATTCAGGTCCCAGTTCCTCTATTCTTTCACTTACGACAAAACCACAATTACCGCAAAACATCTCTCCGCTAGAATTATCAGTTACCATCGAACCCCTGCCGCAACGAGGGCAGCGATCACCAAACATGGAAATATCTTTTACCATCATCTCACCAAATCTTTGGCTTTCCTACCCCGCCTATATATATCTTTTATTCTATTATATAAAGTTTATGCTAGCTCGATCGTAATAACAAATGCGAAGAATTTATCTGGGCTTCCGTCGCTTTCGCCTTTCTACTTTGGCGTATTTCTTGCTCCCTGATCTCTGAGCACTGTAAGCATGGGTTTTTCGGATCTCACGTTTCCGCATCGTCTCATTTTCTTATAATACAGGTATTATATACGTATATGACAAGTCGACTTGGTTGATCTTTCATATTGGTGTCATCTTTTTATTTTAGCTCTTATCTAATGATGCTTTGAGTCGATACTGCTGACTATAGATGCTAAGGGTTCTTTTTTGGCATACGTGCAGCTCCCCCTTTTGCATTGCACATAGGGATACGATCTTAGATGCAGCACAGGCTCGGCTCTATTAGCAAAGTATTGACCATGCCATGTGGTTCAAAGCAGGGACAATAC
>JAICVG010000310.1 GCA_025935445.1 Nitrososphaera sp.
AGGGCCCAATTATCATGCCGGCAATAATATAGCCTATGACCATAGGCTGCTTCAGCTTGAACGTGATCGCAAGCATTATCGCTGCGACTATCATGATTACCGCAATGTCCTGAACCACAAAGTCTATAGGATCATTACCAATTGCAAAGAACTGCGGAAAAAGAGTATTTCCTGCACTTGTTGCCGTTGCGGAATGGTTCACCGCTATTGTTATGTTCAACATACATAAAAAGACAAAGCTGGACAAAGGGGAGAAGAATGACAAAACTAATTATACAATATCACATTCAACCATTTCTGTTGCGTTTTGAGATCAACAAGTGGCGCCTCATCTACCTTGCGTTTGGTATAGCTGCATTTCTGATTGCCTATTCTACAGGAGCGGCAGTGCCCATGAGCGAGGAGGAAGCCCAGACATTGACGCGTGAGTTCTCGAAGCAGATAGAGGGGATCGACCAGAACGGCATCTTTTTGAACAACATCCGAATCACCCTGATAATGTTTGTACCTGCAGTAGGCTCAGCATTTGGAGCATTCTCTGGTTTTGCCACCGGCTCAATTTTCAGCGCACTTGCAAGCTCGTCGCCCATGCTAGGGAAGGCTCCGCCTATTGTCCTCCTGATGACGCCCTTTGGCATCATGGAAGTGTTCGCCTATGGCCTTGCCATGTCAAGGAGCGTGATGCTAATCTACTACCTTCTTAAGAGAATGTCTTGGCGTAAATACACCATCCCGACTCTGATAGAACTGGGCATTGCCACAGGGGTGTTGTTTGTAGCCGCAGTAATAGAGTGGCAGATGATAGAGCAACTGGGCGGTCTTGATGCGAGTATTGCCATAGATCCGGTAGTGGAATCATGAGGGGGTTCTTCTAGGCAGCCTGCTGTGCCTCATATACCATACTTTCGATAAGACTTATCGACTGAGCAAATATTTTGTTAAAATTCCGCCTGTTATAACCTACAACACTACTCTTGCATAGATTGACCTTCCAATGATACTACTACTTCTTCTTGAGTGCCAGTGAAGCGAGATCTAGCCTTACTAACTTTGGATCACTGCAAGTGCCACTATCACATAGTTGTTGGGATAAAAGACATGCCCGTCAAGCATGGAGAACATCTCTGCGGCAGAGGATGCTTAACTAAAGTAATCTAAACCAAGGTTTTGAGATTTTATAACAAAAAAGGAGGACATAAAGAAGGTATTATTGGCTTTCGCCACATGCAGGACAGATCTTCTGTGACTTAGGCATCTTTGCGCCACATTCAACGCAATATCTGATTGAACCCTTGTCATCCCCCCGCATAATGCCAACAGACTTATTTTGTATTGAGGACATATGCAAAAAATTAAGTCCAATTTAATATTTAAACTCCGGCTAGAAATTGAGGTATGTTTGCCTCTTTGTCTGATCTACTATCATAGCAGACAGATCGCTGAACTCCTTTCCTTCAAGGTCTATAGCCGTGCCTCTGAATGTTGTTTCCTTTTCAGTCGTCAGGTGCTCAAAGACCCAAACCTTCAGCTTAGTAGTGTCGATGCCACTTGTACGCAGGAATTTTGCAGTTTCAGATTGCATAAAGTGCTTTGATCTGTCTCTTGGCCAAGGCCGGGGTAGCAGTATTACGCTCCTGCCCTGTCTAACTGCCTGCAGCATTTCCTGCTTTTTCGCCTCGATGTCATCTGTTACATGGAAGGTAACAATGAAAGCCTTATCAGTTGGGATGTGGGCCTTGGCGGCAGCCACTTGGATGGAGCTGATACCTGGAATCACCTCAACATTGTCGCTCCCAAATATTTCTAGTAGCCTGTCGACAACCTCCGATTCAGAGAAATTGACATCACCTGTAAAAGGTACAGTGCAGTACTCGCCATCCTTCATTTTCGTGTAAATGTCCTGATAGACGCCTTCTTGTGTCTGCATTGTGACTTGAAATACCTGCTGCCTGCTCTTATCAATAATAGCTTCGATCGTCGACAGCGGATACCTGTAGCCTATGATGTAATGTGACTTGGCAATGGCTTCTTTAGCCGCATCGGTAAGATACTTTGGCGAGCCAGGACCGACGCCTACAACGAATAGCTTTCTTACCAATATGCGAACTGTAGGCAGCAAGGTGCCTAATTATATTACTTTGCAATCACTATCGTCCTAGTGTTACACATTCTCTTTATCTTTAGGAGATCTCATGGGACAATCTCAGACTTGCCCTTATAGAGGTCTGCTTGACACAGGTAATACTTGCGGTACAAGCCGTAAACAGCTTTGGCACTTCAGACGTTGAACTTCTTATGGAGAAGCTTTTAAGTCCATTATTCTCATGCACACCAACAGGAGGGAAATGTTCTTTTGTCTTTCTTTTTATAAATCATATAAGTTCTGCTTGCAAGGATAGCAATAAATTTAAATC
>JAICVG010000272.1 GCA_025935445.1 Nitrososphaera sp.
TTCATCACTAGTATCTTTCCTCCAAGTACGTCGCTCGCATACATAGTACCATTAAATATTGCAATATCTTGGACAGAAACTTCTGTAGATATCTCTTTCATCAGCTCGTTGCTTGTAGTATTCAGTATAAAGATGGTTCCAGAATCCCTGTCTGATGTGATTACATAAAGCGTCAGTTGATCTTCAGAGAGCTTGATATTGTGAAGGGTCCCATCAACTGTGATATTCCTCAAAATTGCATTTGTCGCTAGGTCTATCACCGAGATGCTGTTAGAATTTGAGTTTTGTACATACAATACTCCTGCCAAGGAATCAGCCGTCAAGCTGCCAGCTGAACCAAAAGCACTAATTGCAGGTAATAAGGAATAGGCTTGCAGGAAAGTTGAGTTGTTAGCCATCAGTACTGCTACTGCTACTACAATTGTTAATATAACGCAAATCGCTTCAATCAATACCAGAATCTCTTTCATCCGTGACTATCATCGACCAGCGCACAACGTCCGTAATTTCTAGATTTCTTATAGTTGCTGGCTGGTGAGTATTCGAACAGCCTGCTCGAATTCTTCCTCTGAAAGCGGCGGCATATTTGCAGTCTTTAGGTTTTCTTCAACGTGCTCGGCCTTTTTCTGTCCAATGAGAGGTGCTATGACTGATGGACTTGATCGAATTATCTGCAGCAGTTTGGATACAGGATCAGTGATGTTTCCATAGTTAGGGATCTGGCTACGCAGAAGCCTTCCCTGAAAGAGAGGTATGCTAGTAAATATGCCAATGTTGAGTTTTGCTGCTGCTTGCAGAATTGTAAGATTTTCCTCAGAACCTACTGACTGGTTCCTAAGCAAAAGCGCCTCGCTGTACGCAAGATTGTACGGGAGCTGGATAAATCTAAAGCCGTGGCCTTGGCCTCCGACACTCTCAGCGCTCTTGGCTGCTTGTTCAAGCGAGAGGTATTCCGGACTACCTCTGGGAACTCTGAAGCAGGTCCAAGTTGCCATGCCATAGTAACGAATCTTGTTTTTAGCCCGATATTTTTCATAAACTCCAAACGCCTTTACAAGCATCTCCATAAACTGCTCTCTGCTTACGTCCTGATACCAACTTTCAAAGGCGTTGTGAATGTAAACGAGATCGATGGTAGAAATGTGCATGTTCATGAGTGACTTGTCAATGCACTTGGCAAGGTAGTTAGGGTTGATGACATTATAGCCAGAGCTGATGTCATCGGCAGTTATTACTTCAGTCTGGATATACATCCTGTGGATGTATTCCATTACGTCGATGTTTGGATAGTCACCGTCATTTGTGATATAGCCATTCTTGGTAGAAACAAAAACCTGGTCTCGTGAAATTATCCTGTCGTTTACTAGACGCAGAAGTGCTCTGCCGATGCTCTTTTCCGACCTCATGGCACGGTAATTTATCGCAGTATCGATGACATTGACCGCGCCAGACTTGACTGACTGATAGACTGCATTTTCAACAGCCTGATCGTCTTCTTCATTTGGCTGACCCAAGTATGTCCCCATGCCTATGCTTGACAGGTACAGGCTGTCAAAAGACTTAAAGTGACTTCTCGGCCTTCTCTGGGATATAGCATACTCCGTGTATTTCTTTGTGCCCTCTGGTGTAGCATAGCCCTCAAGCGCTTGGTATGGTGATGATGATGGCGACGATGTAGACGACAATAGTTTACATATAGCAACATGCAAAATAATAACGAATCGAATCTATCTTATTACCAACTAGAAATTTTAGGCTTTACCCTTTTGCCAAGATATTTTCAAGATAAAACCTGTTGTTAAAGCAACCAACAGAAAAAAATTTTGAAGGGTATATTTTTTTCTCATCTATAGAATATAGCTGATAGCCAGCAAAAAGCCAGTAATCCTAGAGTATGTCACAGCTGAAGCCATTGCGGGCACTAACTTTTCAATGCTTTGCGGTTCTTTTCTCAGTGACAAGATTGATTTTATAGCAAGCGGTATCGATGCAAAACTGATTAGCGAATAGATCTTCGTAAAGCCGAGAAAAATACCTCCGACGATCAAAGCATAGGCAGCAATGATAAATATCGGAAATATAGCTGAAGCGGTTTTCCTTCCAAGAATTATTACTAGGGTATGACGTCCTTTTGATCTATCTGCTTCATAATCCGGAAATGAATTGATAAAGAGCACTGTTGCAGACAGGATGCCGACGATTGCTCCGCCATATAGAGCAGCCGGCTCCAATACAGCATTTTGGACGTAAAGCGTTCCAAGCACGATCATAGCCCCCTTGATAGCAACAAAGAGCTCACCCAAACCTGCATTTACAATTCTTGTTGAATAAAGGTAGATCGCAACGACTGCAAAGCTAAGTATTACTGCTATCGTTATCCCGCGTATTGCGACAAAATATGTCCCTACGGACGCGCCAAGGATCAGAAATATTATGCCAGCTATGTATACTGTGCGCGGTGTCAGTAGATTTTCAGGAAGAACTCCTGTCCCCCCGCTGAACTTTGTTCTTTTCGTTGCGCTATCGATTCCTCGCTTATGATCCCAGTAGTCATTGAGAAGGTCTACGCTTGCATGCAAAAAAACCACACCAATATACGTAAGTACGGCATAAAGTGGATCTATGGTAGCATATTTCCAGTAAGCAATCGCAAGGCCGTTACTGACTGCAATTACTGACGCTAGCAGGAATCGGATCCGGATAGCTCGTAGCCAAATAGATAGCACTTATCTCCTGCCATATGCAGAGAAGCTTATTAGTATGTTTTTGAAATCATTGAGAAACACACCGATAATAGGTTATACCATTTATCGTTACATCCTCTATCCGAAACTTTTTCCTCTTGCCTGATATAGACCTTGCAAGATCAGATAATCCTAACTTGAGCATGGCATTATTTACATTTGCCTCTGCAATACCGGTTGCCTGCGCTATCTCCCTAGCAGAATAGCCTTTGTCTGAGTTTCTACATAAAAA
>JAICVG010000113.1 GCA_025935445.1 Nitrososphaera sp.
AGATTGCTCGGCGTACATATAAGGCAGTAGGCTTTTTGCATATCTGATACTGTTAGTTCGTAACGATATTGTTTGACACCAGTGCGACCAGACTGCAAAAAACCATACACACATGCATCTTCAAGTATAGACATATTGTATGTATGTGTGTTCTTTTTGTAAGTTGTTTTTATTTTGTTCGCTTCAGATAAAGTGGCAAACCACTGCTGCCAGTCCTTGTCGTAGCCTCATGTCCGTCACATACACGCGCTTTGCTGATTGGAAATTTTACTACTGGGATAAGATGTAAACGTTAATATTTGAAAAATCTCCGCATATCGCCCTTTTCTGATACAAGGTTAAGCCAGTCTATCCCCATAAGTTTTGGTTTTGATTTTTGTTTGTTTTGCAGTGCGGCTAATATTTCGTCTGCCGTCTCTTTTGGGGTCTTGCCTGTTGTATCAAATTCGGCAACTTTACGCTTGCCAAAGGTTTTCACCGAGTCGTGGAGTGATATACCTAATATCTCACTTGCAACGTTCTCTCTGACTTTGTCAACACTGTAGCCCCTCTTTTTAAGAGTCTTCTCTAATTCATACGGTGACCTGCGCAGCACAGCTACCAAGCTGATGCCGGCAGGTTTTAACACATAGGGAGCAAGATGTCCCACTAAGACTAAATCTCTTTTTGTCTTGAGCAGTTTCTCAAGCAGCCTTAATAGCTTTTTGACATTAACATCAAACCCGAGATCCGTATTCTTTCCCGTAGCATTGTTGTCAATTGCAACATCGTTGATATCAATTATCTCTGCATTTATCTTTTCTGCGATTATATTAGCGCTTGTGTGTTTGCCAACACCAGGATTGCCGGTTATAACAAGTCTGAGCTTCTTCAATTAGCGTTTTTACTATGCAATACATTTTATTTATTCATGGATGCATTAACAGTAGATATGCGCACTTGCGAGTCCTGCAGTAGAGTCAGATTCTACTCACTCAACTTTCTGTTCTCAAAAACGATATGCAATGAATGCTATCTAAAGATGAAGGAAAAACAGAGCAAGCGCTAGCTCTGTACGCTGCCGCACTTAGTGCAGAATTTTGCATTGACCTTAAGCTTGTTACCGCAGCTGATGCAAAATTTCGTTTCAGGCTCAAGGGTACCCCTGTCAAGTGGCGTTAGTTGGGGAGGAGACATCACTTCAGTGGGCGCGGCTGACTTGACTTCTCCCTTGTACATATCTGTGACAGCACCGCTAGGCTTGAATGAGTCGTCAATGTCCGGCACCAACTCTGGCCCTTTTTTGCTGCCTTTTTCTTCAAGGTAGAGCATAAGGCGCGGCCCCTGTTCACCGTTAGGGAGGTTCACCTGATCGCCAAGCCAAATTGCGAATTTTCTCAGTGTCATATCGGGAGTAGAAAATGTGAGCGAGTGAGTTGACATGTATTCCTCAGTGGCCGCCCTGCCATTGAACACCTTTGCCATTATTAATGAATGCCTGAAAGTAGTTATATTAATTATTGCGACCTACCGCATTTGCTGCAGAACTTGGCATGCGCTGGTATCGATGCATTGCAGGCAATACAGTTCTTTGTTGTTGTTGAGCTTGCTCGCGGTTTAGGTAGCTCGATATCAACAGGCTTGAATGTAGGCTCCTGCGGTGAAGGAAGTGTGTATTCATTGCCGCTTGCGGCAGCGGGCCCTACTGTACCGCCGGTGCCTACAAATCCTCCTATGCCAAAGCCTGCCTGCGTGGCTGATGGAGATGATGAACTTCCCCCGGTGGGACTTTTTATGGATGTGCCCTTCTCCATGGTATTTTTGATTTCAAGTATTACTCGAACAGCAAGAAAACTCAGTGCAGAGGTTGAGACAAGATACTCGCCTATCTTGATAAAGAACTCCTTATCTCCCATTTTACCCTGCTTGTAGAGCTGGTTTGCGTCGATAAATGATTCGTACAAATCCTGGGTGTCGTTGACTAGCTGCTTGAGCTTCTCAGTTAATCCCCCTAGTGTGTCGACGCCAAAAGACATCAAAAAATAGAGAGCCAGCGGGCTTTAAAAACAGTGTGCCTGCTAATAGTAGTTGTTGCTGCCGCCGTATCCGCGGCTGTAACCATAGCGACTGCGCCTTCTGTCGCGACCATATCCGGTGTGGCTCCTGCTGTGCCCATAGCCACCGGAACCTCTTCCACCGTCGCCGCTGCCATAGCGCCGTTGGCCACCACTACGTTCATTGCGGTAGCCGTTTCTGCTGCCATAGCCACCGCGCCACCGGTATCCACCGCCGCGGCCAAACGATGCTTGGCGCTGCGCTATTACCGGCACAACAACTCCCAGCTCATCATTCAGCTTGCGGATCGGAAACTTTGTCTGCGCAAGTATTCGCTCAAAGTCAGAGATCCTATCGTTTGAGACGAGTGAGATTGCCTTGCCCTCTCCCCCTGCTCTTGCAGTCCTTCCAATCCTATGGAAATAGATATTTGGGTCCTCTGGCACGTCATAATTGATCACATTTCCAATAGCCGGGACATCGATTCCTCTTGCTGCTATGTCTGTTGCAACAAGTATGTCTTCAGCTCCCCTCTTGAACTTGTGCATAGCATTGTCCCTCTGTTTTTGTGAAAGATCACCATGAATAGTGACTGCGCTAAAGCCCTCCTGCCTGAGCTTATAGGCAATCCTGTCTGCTCTTTGTTTTGTCGCAGCAAACACTATGGTCTGTGATTTGGCATCCTGGTTACGCCGAATGAAGTCCATCAAGTGCTTAAATTTTTCGCGCTCTTCTACTACCAGATAGGATTGGTCGATGGTTTCAAGCGTGATTTCTTCTTCATTAAGCCTCACGTGCTCAATCTTGTTCTGCCTCATGTATTCCTCTGCCAGCCTCAAGATCTCTGGCGGCATCGTTGCAGAGAAAAGACATGTTTGCCTGTCTTCGTTGACATAGAACAGGATGAACTTGATGTCGTCAATAAAGCCCATGTCGAGCATCCTGTCTGCTTCGTCGAGCACTACGAACCTGACATCATCTAGGATTATCGAGCCTTGTTTGATGTGATCAATAAGTCTGCCAGGCGTCGCAACTATTATTTGCACACCTCGCCTGAGTTTGTCAAGCTGTAGATTGATGCTTTGGCCGCCGTAGATTGTGACTGCCTTGATTCCCGTGTACTTTGCGAACCGGTTGATCTCATCTGTCACCTGCACCGCAAGTTCTCTTGTCGGAGCAAGTATCAGGACCTGTACTGGGCCACCTGGCTTGATCTGTTGCAATATGGGCAGACCAAAGGCCGCTGTCTTGCCGGTTCCTGTGTGCGCCTGTCCCACGACATCTTTACCCTGCAAAATAAGAGGTATAGCTGTCTCTTGTATGGGGAATGGCGCCTTAAATCTATTTTCTGCGAGTGCTTTTGTTAATTGTGCACTCAAACCTAATTCTTCGAAGGTTTTTGTCATTTTCCTTTTCACTTTGTATATTTTTCTTATATATCCACAAAAGCCACGGAAGATATGAAAAGTCATTTTCTGATCAAACTTGACAAATCCGCCGTACAGAAACTTTTGTCTTGCTTTGTTTAGACAAGACAATGATATAAGGTATACGGTATCATATTCAGTTTAAATTTCAAGCTCTCATAAGGAGCATGGTAATACATGCTTGATCCCGATGCTAAGCGCGTGCTTTGGTTCCTTTTTGCTGGCTCACGTGGGGGTGAGAATAGAATAAGGATAATCGATTTTCTCAAAAAGAGACCTTACAACATCAACCAGCTTGCCGATGCCCTTGGGGTCGACTACAAGCTAGTGCAGCATCACATTGGCGTGCTTGAGAGGAACAACATGGTCACAAAGGCTGGCGAAAAGTATGCGGTACTTTACTTTATTTCAAACTACCTTGAGGCCAACATTGAGGCATTCAACGAGATCCAGGCCGCAATAGAAAAACAGAACAAATCTGGAAAAAAGTAAATAAGGCAATTTCTCTGACGTCTGATGATAATGGCTCTGCTGATGGACATCGGCTCCTTAGTAAGCATGGCAAACATGGCTATACTGATTGCATTATTGCTGGTGTATGCTAGGATATATATCAAGACCAGAGCCACTTTTACAGTCGGCCTTGCAGTTTTTGCTGGTATGCTGATGCTTCACAATGGAATAGCAGTCTACGGGTACTTTGCAATGGCGCCTCTTTATTCTGATGAATTGCTTCCCTACTTTGCCGGGATACATGTCGCGGAGCTAATAGGACTTATGGCTCTTCTGAAGGTAACAGTCTGGCCTGCGGGATTAAAGACTACCAAAGCTGCCTCATAGAGACTACAGCGCAGGCTAGAGATCTGGTAGAGATCTGGAAAAAAGTATTAATCCAAAAATTGGCAGATGCTGCGTGAGTTGGTAGAGACTAGCGTTCTGATATCTGCTCTGGCGGGGGCAGGATCATTTTTCTCGCCATGCATCTTGCCGATAATCCCTGCATTTGTCTCATACCTCTCTGGCACAGCCCTAACCGAGATCCAGAGTCAAAACCAGAGCCTTAGCGGCGCTTCAGTCGCCATGAAAAAATCTACCAGACTTAACATCTTTCTGAACACTGTCTATTTTGTCCTTGGGTTTTCGCTTGTGTTTGCCATCATGGGTGTTGTATTGAACAGCTTCCTTGCCAACGTCGGCACTGGCTTTCAGACCACTTTTCAGGTGATAGGGGGCGCAGTAATAATTGCATTTGGAGGATACCTTATTTTGTCTATGAAGCTACGCTTGCTCAACTTTGAAAAGAGAATGAGAAACCTGCCTCGGTTTAAGACTACCTATCTGACATCTTTTGTATTTGGAGCTGCCTTTGCTTCTGGTTGGACACCTTGCGTGGGCCCGATACTTGGGACGACTCTTACGCTTGCCGCCACATCTCCTGGCGCCGCCTACAATTCACTTCTCGCATATTCACTTGGACTTGGCTTGCCGTTCCTCATAACAGGTGCCTTCTTTTCGCAATCAACAAAGATAATTCGCAAGATGGTCAAGCATCTTAAATATTTCAACCCTCTAATGGGTGCGATACTGATCATTCTTGGTATTCTTGTTCTGACAAATCAACTGAGCGTAATCGGCAACTTTCCACTAGCAAACGAGATAATTAACTTGCAAGGAGGATGAGAGGAGGACTATGAATACGGACAACCTGAGTGCACTGATAGTAGGCGTTGGAGTGGTGGCGCTTATTGTCGGTTTTGGAGTATATTTTAACAGCCCTGAGCTCAATAATGGTGCCTCAGGCCAGCAGAAGAGTTTTGTTCCTGCCACAATAGTTGAAGATAATGGCACAATAACTAGAGTGCAAATAGACAAGTCGCAGTTTAA
>JAICVG010000044.1 GCA_025935445.1 Nitrososphaera sp.
CAAATTAGTAACACAGTCTAAATATATGCAAACGAGGAATAATCAGTACAGCAAAAGACAGGCAGCTAAGAGCAAAAATGGGATTTCAAACAGATATTGATAGAGGAGGCAGAGCACTGATGGATACCTTTCTCCAGCTCAGTGGCATATACTCGTTTTATGAAAGACACTTAGAGTTAGAAATTATCAAGTATCCGCTGCCAAACCACATTGCAATTGTGCTTGATGGTAACAGGAGGTGGGCCAACATGCATCTGCTTGATACTAGTTGGGGTCACAACCACGGGGCTGACAAGGCAGAAGAACTATTGAACTGGATACATGACGTGGGCATCAAAATCACCACGCTATATGTGCTATCAACTGAAAATCTTGAGCGTAAGGATGAAGAGCTTGAAAACATCTACAGGCTTCTTGAAAAGAAGCTGGAAAAGCTCTACAATGACGAGCGGGTGCACAAACGCGGGATGAAGATAAAAGCAATAGGAGACACTAAGCTCCTCCCCTATAACTTGCAGCAGATATTGACAAAGCTTGAAGAATCGACTGCTGATTATGACTCGATGTTTCTCAACATCGCGATAGCATATGGCGGTCAAAAGGAGCTGATTGAGGCAGTTAGAAAGATAGCTGGAATGGCCGAGAAGGGCCTGATTGAAATTGACGAAATTGATGAAAAGACGATTGAATCATGTCTATATACGTCACACCTACCGCAGCCATCACCTGATCTTATCCTGAGGACGTCTGGCGAAAAAAGATTGAGCGGCTTCTTGATATGGCAGAGCGCCTACAGCGAGCTGATGTTCATGGATGTGTTCTGGCCAGAATTTCGCAAGATTGATCTTATGCGAGCCATTAGGACATATCAGCAGAGAGTGCGCAGATATGGCAGATAATATAATACTAACATAGCATCACGTTGAGGCTATTGTTTTCAAATCAGAAGCTATAGTAAATTATTCTTCTTTTACTTCTTCAACTTGCCAGTTGTCATTAACATAGAGACCAATGACTTTTGCAGGGAGTTTCCATAAAGATATCTCTTGCAGAGCCTTTCTGATTTGGATATAGTGATAGATCTTGTCTCCAGGGTTGCCTGCACAATCATAATGTCCAACTACTGCTATGATGCGGGAGTTATGTTTCTCAACAGATATAGATGCTGAATGTTTTGCAAGTGATGCTTCCACATAGCGCAATTCATTTGAGAAAATTCCATTGGCACCGGGGAAAGTTATCATATCCACTATGTCAACTGCATAATTTTGCTTGATATAATCAATGACAGGCTGCTGAGTTCTTCCATCAATGCAATTTATAGCAGTTCCAAATTTGTATTGCTCTTTCATTGATGATAATCAGTAGCTGCTTTTCTTTTATGGTATGACATATTATTTGATAATAATACTAGGTAAAAGATTTATGAATGGTCTTGTAGAGACTGAAAAAATCTCATAAATTGATATTTTACGTTACAAGGGCAATGCAGAGATGTCAAGTAGCAGTAATACCAAAGGAGACGGCAAAAGATGTCAATGCCAGAATAACACTTAAAAGATAAGGGTACAGCATCAGAAAATAACATTGCGACAATTATGACAAGTGGAGCAACATCCTTATGACAACGATGTATCAGTGCGAGCAGAAGGTTCACGCTCTAGCGATAGTCTTCTCTGCTAGCAAAGAAAAGCACAGAATTTGGAGCTAATATCTACTGAATATAAGCATGTTGGACTGTTGAACAATCAGGCAGTTGTGGCCATAGACATCCTAAATACTAAGAATAGTCATATACACATATACATAAAATATAGATACCGAACATCGTAGATGTACTGAAGTTATTAAGATGAGAGAGGAAGATATAACAAAAAAGAATTGCTTCCTATATGTTATCCACTATGACACATCCAGTATTAAAGATGAACTATCGAGATTAAAAGATCTTATCGATAAATATAACGGAGATCCCAAACCAGAGAAATGGGAACGTGTAAAAGAATATTCTAAGTCTGAAATGAAACGATTAGAAGAGATAAGAAAATACATACATAGACATTTAGAAATCATTGGATATTTAGTTAAGAATCATAGACTAGATCCTGGTAAATTCGACTATGTCTACATAAAGTACAGTGTGGACTTGTTCTATGATGCCTATTATATGGATCCGGAATATGACCAACCGGGCTTAGCAGATTTGGTAAGCGATATTGAGGATCAGATTGGACAATTGGATGCAGCACTCCAATTCCTTGACGTAGAAAAAGGCACCGTAGATGATAGATAAGGGTTTTAGTCGTGTTTGGACCCACGACCTAATGGTTACGTTTGTAGTTGCTGCTGTCGATCATTGTAGTGCGGAAAACGGCGAGAAGGTTTCGTAAACCTTAGGTCTTAAATCGTAAGAGATAGCTTTAGAGCTTAAAAATTTGGGGGGATCATCATACGCTGGCTAAAACAACAAAAACGTCTCATGACGCTTCAAAAACGGTGAATCCATATTAGTACAAAACTACCTAATAGTTAGCTTTAAAGAAAATAGAAGGGGGGTCAATAGTTCAAGTTTTAAGTACAACGAATCACAGGCCATTGACAAATTTCTCCCTTAGGATCATTAGCGACCGCTTGAAAATTTAACAGTATGACAAATCTTACTAGGCTACAGATTGTTTTATGCAGCTCGTTGTTCTTCTAAATCTACTTGCCACTGTTTTTAAATGGGTGAAGATAGAATAGGATAGATGAATGATAGGGAATCTATGTGGGTATGTAAACATTGCCAGTTAGTTTTCGCCTTTGATTCACACATTAGAGCACACAAAATGCTGACAGGTCATACTAGAATTATCAGATACGAATTACCGTCAACAAATACTGTGAGAGAGTCAGAACATATTTAACGAGTATAAGAGCAAGGCAAATTTGGCAACAAGATCAAGAGAATTTTCAATATTGGACGAAATAGCACCTGATTAATTTTTCCTTATTATACCTCAACTTTCATGGAAGATCTTCACAAATGGTTTTCAAACTGCTAATTGCAAATGTCTTTATTTCATAGCCGCAGGTTCGGAAGTCACACAGTGCACCCCGCTTTGGTCTTACTAGCCTTTGCTACGGGAGTCAAAGGTATCAGAGTACACTGCTCAAGTATTTGCCAGTATCACTCCACTTGATTGTGTAGCAAAGACATAGAACTTTCCAGCAGAGAAAGGATGTGGCTGTAAAGTGTGCATCTTCTGAGCTCCACAATTCAATCCAAACATGCTTGGCTTGAATTCTCATATGAGGGTACGATAATTCAATATCTATGTATAATAGCAAATGAGAGAGCAACTAAGGAGACTTTTCAACTATGGAATCAGAGTCACATCTAACAAATAACAAAAGATTATAGAGAGACGATAGCAGCAGGTCTGCGCTTGTGCAAGCTTTTTTCTATCATGTCATTGACCTTACTGACATGTTTTGCAGACACTTCCAGCTTTCTTGTCACATCTTTTAGCTTTATTTTTTTGTCAACTAGCAAATGCAATATCTGGTCTATCATTTCATAATCCATTCCTATCTCCTCTTCTGCAAGGTGGCTTTCCCAGAGCCTAGGGCTGCTCTTCTTTTGAACTATTGCTGAAGGAATACCCAAATATTGTGCAAGAGCCCTCACCTGTGTCTTATACAATCCAGCAATGGGCATAATATCTGCGGCTCCATCTCCAAACTTACTAAAATACCCAATTTGGACTTCACTCTTGTCTGAGGTGCCTGCCACAATATAGCCATTAATCGCCGCATAGTAATATAGAAGGCACATACGAATTCTTGCCATCAGGTTTCCTCTTGCCTCCTTGTCCTCTGGCAGAATCTCTTCAAATTTTTGGATTAGTGGATAGATGTCAATAATGTGATATCTTATCCTAAGCTCCTTAGCCAGATCTATCGCATGGGAGGTATCTTCTCTTGGAGTAGTATCGCTTGGCATAACAAGGCCAAGCACGTTTGATCGCCCAAGTGCATTTACACTTAACTTGAGAACGACAGACGAATCAAGACCGCCGCTGAGTCCTATTACCAACCCCTTTGCAGAGCTTTTCGAAATGTAGGCATAGATGAACTTCTCTATTTTTTTTGATATCTTCTTGTAATCTTGACCAAGTAGTTCTTCAAGTGCGCTTGACTTCACACTGCTATGAATCAGCTGCTTAGAAGTATTAATAATATCCTCTATCAGAGATTTATTTTAGCTGTCATCTAGATAATCCATAACAATGCTCAGGTTTGGTCAACAGAATAGATACAAGAAAAATACTAAATACAGACATCTACCTTGAGTTATATGATTTAACAGCGAATGACTATAAAACCAAAGATAGAAACAGAGCAACAATGGGGCAGCTTATTGGATTCATAATTCAACCAGATTGCAAGTTTCGATGGAAATACTATATCAATTTTCCTTAATACAAAAATTATATCTACCAGTTGTATAAATCACATAAGCATAGAAATAATTTTGGCCGCTCTTGCGGCACCCTTTATATCCACTGCATTGCTTCTGCATCCGATCTTTTCTTTAATTAGGTGCTCAAGTCGAAAAATGTCTTCATACTTGAAGCCAAAGCGTGCTGCGTTTTGCTCCTGCTCAAAGTGGTTCTTTATTGGTATAAAAATTCCAGGCGTTCCGTATGCCATCGACTCATCCATTGTTGATCTGCCAGCAGGGGATATTACGAGATCAGCAGCGTAGACTAGATCATGCATGTTATTGATAAAGCCAAGGTTACGATACTCCTGTGAATCAGGCAGTTCTAGCGAAGGACCAGACACAATTATGAGTTCAGAATCTAGCTTGCTTTGAAGTTGGCGATGCACCTCTATTACCTTTTGAACCAAGTATTTGCCGGCATCGGTTCCACCACTGCTAACAAGTATTGTATTCTTCTCAAAACAAAAATGTTTGCGCAGCGTGTTACGGTCGGCGCTAGCCCGCCTCACTATAGGGCCAACATAGCGGATGTTGTCCCTGTCGTCTCCAACTTCAGGAATGATGACACAGTCGCATGTCTGCATAATATTATACATCGACTTGTTCATCTTTTTCTCTATTACTGACGCAAGGCCAGTTGTAAAATGACTTTCGATAATATCGGTTATCAGCACGCGCCTTTGACCCGTTTTCTTGGCGACTGCAATCGAGGCAAAGTCCTCATCACTTATTATCAATCCATTATGGTTGTCCAGGATTTCTTTTGCAATTGTCTTGCACTTTTTGTAATACAGGTAGTATCGTAGGAGCCACTTGAATACATGTTGAAGCTGCCCAGATTCAACAATGAATTTCTCGGGCTTGTAAACGTCGAGGGCATTGAACCCTTTTCTTGCGATCAGGGTCGACGCGCCTTCACCACTTGCAAACAGAATGTCAGTTTTCAGTTCCTCTGCAATGGCAATGTCGCGAGTTGCATGACCAAGTCCAATTGGGCTTGTGAAAAAAGTGATCATGGCGATTATCCGGATTACCCTGCTACTACATTACATTGCTATCAGCTTTACATGATCCATCTTTTTGTTTGATTGGAATTTTTTAGTCATATCCTTTATCTCTGCAGCTTCACCTTTTAGCAAAAATATTTCAAGGCATCGGTCTCGATCTATCTTGTTGTGTATATGGGTAGTGATCAGTTTATCATAATCGTGCCGCATTTCTGTCACCTGATCGTCTGATTTTTCATCGTGTATTGCCAAAAGGACTGCAAAGAGCTCTCCATACAAATCCTGCCTGTCCTTTTCATCTGCCAGAAGGTTTCTGATACCGGCTCTTACAATCTCGGATCTGCCGGAAAAACCAAGGGCTTTTTGCAACTTGTCTATTTCTGTCAAGATATCGTTATTAAGTGAAATACTAACTATCGCCATTGAGATACATTATTATTAAGTTATTTATAAGGGCTTCCATATTTTTTAATAACAAAGGTATATATTTTTAATAACAGTGAGAAAATAGTAGGATGGATCAGAGCAGAGCAGCTCTTGCAGCTATTGCCACATTAATTCCACTTGCAATGATTGCCACTATATATACTGGCAGGCCAGCTCTGCAAGATAGACAAGATCAGGAAAAGATCACAGTTGTTGCATCCTTTTACCCACTTTACGAATTTGCTTCCAGGGTTGTTGGCGACAGGGCAGAAGTGTCAAGCCTTGTCCCAGCCGGCGTAGAGCCACACGACTGGGAGCCCACAGCAGAGGATGTTTCAAGAGGACACGCAGCCGATGTGCTAGTCATCAATGGTGCAGGCTTTGAAAGATGGGCAGATGACATTGAAGCCAAAGTTGTTGCTAACACCAGTGAAGGGATCGAATTTAATTATAAAGAAGGAAAGGAAGTGGGAGATGATGAGCACGGGCACGGAGATGCCGCTGGTGGTGGAGGAGTTAATCCTCACATCTGGCTAGACCCAATTCTTGCAAAGCATCAGATAGACAAAATTCGCGATGTGATGGTCAGCTCAGACCCGGCCAACGCAGATTATTACAATCAAAATGCGGACAGATTTACCGCAGAGCTTGACTCGCTTGATGCCTTTATCAGGTCAGAGCTTGCCAACTGTGACAAATCAGACTT
The DNA here is from genome assembly GCA_025935445.1 of Nitrososphaera sp. Classification (GTDB taxonomy): domain Archaea; phylum Thermoproteota; class Nitrososphaeria; order Nitrososphaerales; family Nitrososphaeraceae; genus Nitrososphaera. The sequence continues at coordinate 6,629 of JAICVG010000044.1, forward strand.
TATAGCATTTCACGATGCATTTGCTCACTTTTCAGAAAGGTATGGCCTGAGGCAGCACAGCATCCATGGCGCTTCGCCGGAGGGGGAAATATTGCCGCAGACAATGCAGCAGATAATTGAGCTTGCAAACGAGTTTGACATTAATATCATTTATTCAGAAGATTTGATCGACAGCCGGCTTGCAGATACAATTGCCAATGAGATCCCGGATGGCAAGGTGCTAATGCTGAGCCCAATTGAAGGTATTGGCAATGAGGAACAGGCAGCAGGCATCGGATATATTGACAAGATGAAGCAGAATATTGCAAATCTGAAGGAGGGTCTAGAATGCAGATAGCTGAGATCGACAGGCTCTCATATGCATATTCTGGTAACTTGGTTCTGGATAACATCTCGTTTACAATTGATGAGGAGGACATACTTGGAATAATAGGCCCAAATGGCGCGGGCAAGACTACGCTTTTCAGCTGTATGCTAGGTCTGCTTGATGACTATACAGGCACAATAAAAATTCTTGGAGATGATATCAAAAAGAAGAACGGCAAAGTCTTCAAAAGCATAGGATACATACCGCAAAAGAAAACAATTGAGCAGAACTTCCCTGCAACAGTCGAAGAAATTGTGTCACTTGGAATCACCACCACTATTGGTAAAACATCTAAAGAGAAAATAGCTTTGGCACTTGAAACGGTAGGTCTGCTTGCACAAAAAGATCGTAGAGTGGGCGAGCTGTCTGGCGGCCAGCAACAGCGCGTATTGATAGCAAAGGCGATGGTGAACAACCCCAAGCTCCTGATACTAGACGAACCAGTGACAGGCATTGATCTTGAAA
>JAICVG010000315.1 GCA_025935445.1 Nitrososphaera sp.
TACAATGTCTTCGCAAGGATCAGCAACAAAGGACGAAACTACCAAACTAGAGAACTCTACCTACAATATCCTGATAGCACTTGGCAAAGAGGCAAGATTTCTGTATTCCGCTATTGACACATACATAGACGACGCCCGCAAGGACAATAATTCTGACCTTCAAAATATGTGGAAAACCATAAAGCAAGAAAGAGAAAGGCATATGGCGATGCTAAGAGACGCTTTGGATAAGCAAGCAAAAGAGCAGAAATTGCATTAATGCAATAGCAACAATGCATGCCTGCTAACGAGCAACGATACCAAGTATTTTATATTTGGATATTTTTCTTGTTTTCTCTCTCTTTCGTCTGCAGTATTTAATTCAGATCTTGCTCTACCTGCAGCTGCTTCTCTGTGTCTTTGACTCGCTGCACCCTGAGATCAACATGACCTGCAAAGAAGATGATTCTCTCATTGCTGTATGCAAGGAAGACAAGAACACTATTTCTTTGCCGTTGTGGCGCTTCAAACCGTTTTGTGAGGATATGCATATAGAGTGATTAAATTTAAGGATGACAAAGACTAACAAATGTGCGTGTGTGAGCAACAATAGTTAACAGTTTGAAGGTTAAATTGCGAACTTGTTTAATATCGTTATCGGGTCTCTATTATGAGAGAAGGAGAGGAGAGATATGAAGCAACAGGTGGCTCTCGTAACTGGCTCCAATCGAGGCATAGGTTTTGAGATAGCCAAGCAACTGTCCATGAAGAAAATCGAGGTAATCCTTACCTCCAGAAATTCAGCTAACGGAGAAGCAGCAGTAAGGAAAATTGCCAGAGATGGTGTAAAAAAAGTGGTGTCTATGGAATTGGACATTTCAAATCAAGTCAGTGTTGACAGTCTTTTGGATGAAGTTGAAAAAACTTTTGGAAGGCTTGACATATTGGTAAACAATGCGGCCATCCTTATCGATAAAGACAACGTAACTGCGTCGAATGCTGACCTAGAAACTGTAAAGGCTACTCTGGAAACCAATCTGATTGGTGCTTGGCGTATGTGCAAAGCCTTCATCCCTCTTATGAAAAAGAATGGTTATGGAAGAATAGTGAATGTTTCTAGTGGCGCAGGCGAATTTGAATACATGGCTACAGCTGGTGGATATTGGCCAGCTTATTCTGTGTCAAAGGCCAGCTTGAATGCTTTGACAGTCATGCTTGCATCAGAACTAAGGGGAACCAATATTCTTGTTAACGCTGTGTGCCCAGGATGGGTGCGAACTGACATGGGAGGGAGCAATGCTACAAGATCAGTTGAAGAAGGTGCTGCCACACCTGTTTGGCTGGCAACTCTGCCTGATGGCGGCCCGACAGGGCACAATTATTATGATAAGAAGCAAATCAGTTGGTAAGATATCGGCGGGACCTGGGTGTTCTCTCCTATATGCAAGCAATGGATGCCATAACCGAAATGACAAACATAACTGCCGAGATAGGGGAATACAAAACAAAAGAGGGCTCATCTCCCGTAGAGTTGCCTGAGCTTTATTAATATGTCTAAAATTATAGAAGGACAGTTGATATGCCAACAGACGATAGTTCAAGGTTGTCCAACCAAGTAATAAGACCGATTCCGCACGGAGAGCATTCTGTTACTCCATACTTGACGGTTAACGATGGAAGCAAGGCTATCGATTTTTACAAAAGGGCCTTTAACGCAGAGGACCTCTTCCGTGAAACAATGCCGGATGGGAAGATACTCCATGCAAGAATGAGGATTGGCGATTCTATTGTTAGGCTATCAGATGAGTTTACAGGTTCCTTTCATAGATCCCCTGCTTCGTTAGGTGCTACCACAGTGACACTACACATTTATACTGAGAATGTAGATGGGCTGTGGCAGCAGGCAGTTCAAGCTGGCGCCAAGGTCGTGTTACCACTTGATAATCAATTCTGGGGTGAGCGCTACGGCATGCTGGTCGACCCTTTTGGACATCAATGGTCTATGTCAATGGCGATAAAAATGAGTCCAGAGGAGATGGCAGCAAAGCGCAAAGCTGTAATGTCTATGTTTTCGAAGGGCGAGCACCCCGGCGAATCTAGTAGCTGAACTGATCGAATTTGTACGATTTTGTAGCGGGCCAGAAGGACTCAAGAGAAAGCCTTCACGATTCATGCACAATGTAGTTGGCAGTGGGCCTGTTGGGCCGTGAAGTAATATCGCTCCGAAAATGAGATTCTTGCTGGTCTTAGTAGACGTATAGGAGCCAAAAGGTTTCTGCAACGTTGGAGCAGAAGGGTCCGACAGAAAAACCTTGACAATTTAGACACAATGCTATCGGAAAGAGGGCGTCAGGA
>JAICVG010000297.1 GCA_025935445.1 Nitrososphaera sp.
AACCGGACATGACACTATGAATATTCAACAATATCCCTGTCCAAAATACATACCAACTAGCAATAGTCGTAACCATAACCATAAAATTCAATAGATTCATATTTTGTCTATCTTTTGTATTTGAAGATCTTTATCGGTCTAATTATAGATGATTCCTTATGACCAACGATCCGAGGACAGTTCTATAATGTTACCTCTCATTTACCGTTTCAATGAGGCGTACGAAGTTATCCAAGTTTTATCTCATGCTTAGATAGAAGCAAGCTTACACAAGTTCATTCCATTGATTTTAGAAGCTACTCTACCATTTAGATAGTCTAATGTATTGTAGAATATCGCTTGTCCTTTATATTCCATCATTAAAAGATATTCTCTATGTGTTGCATTGCCTAGGTCAATTAATTTGCTGCTAACCACAAACTTTATCCACAGTTAAATGTAATAATAACTTCTATTCTGAATTATTATTGTTGCCTAATCCACCTGCTGCGGTTTCAATCTTTGTGCTCTGTGATACCTGCTACTGGTGTGCAACATTTCTTGACAAGACGAAGGTGAAGGATAGGTGCCCGATGTGCTCAGCTGCTCAACTATCAAGCTTTCCAATAATGCCGGACGAATCGTTTATTTTTAGCTATGACTCTAAGCGCGGAGTCGAGCTCGACTTTCGACGCAGGAAACAATCAGGCTGAGTTCACAATCTTAAGTTCTAGGCTGTTGCCGTTCCTATCATAGGCGGCTATAGTATTGTCCTCATAAGGGTGACTGATAATGATGGATATAAACCCCGTAAAGTGGTTGAGATCTTCAAGCGATGGATTGTTTGAGCCTCCGGGGTGAGAGTGTGCTGTGCCGACGTGAGGTATAGTGTAGGGAAGATCATGAATTCCAAAGCCCGAGTAAAATGGGCCACTCTCTGAAAATGGAGGGATCACTACCCCATCGACGGCAATCTGCTCTCGTGTACTCTTGCCCTGCAGGACGAGGATGGCCTCGTTTGGATGGTGTGTCTTTGCCCACGTGATTATGCTGTCGGCCACCTGTCTGGTAATGGTGACGGCTTTTCTATTTTGTCTCTCGCTCTTTTTGAAAGACACTAGAAACTCTCTGGCTTTGGCTTTTATTTTAACATTAACAAATCCGCAACATCTTTAGTGTGAATGGTTTCCTCAGGACGGAGGGCCGGAAAGGAAGAAGAAGAATAACACACAAAACTTCTACTGGTTTGTATGCGATTCGGTCTTTACAACTCATGAGGGACAAGTGTCGGCACCTTGAAAATGAGCTGCTAGCTTCAGTCTATATTGACATATATTATCAAGTACAGTGTACGGTCTGTATTGTCCTTTCTCTCTGTTTCTATGATGTCATTTTCGTGCCATGTACAAAACTCTACTAAAAATGAACGAGACATGTGTTACTTGCTCCTTGCAGATACTTGCTGGCCATTTTTTTGCATCAAGGATGTAGCAATGCTAAATAAGCAGCTGGTGCATAAGAGCAGCAGCTTGATGATGACCGGATGTTGTTGAAAAGGGAGAGCGTTAATAACAAAATAATTCTACGAAGAGGCGTGGTTGGCAACGACTGCGACGGGACGCCGCTCCTCATAAATGGCAGGGGCGAGGCATATCGCGTCAACGATACTGCAGTCTCGCTTTGGCACATGTGTAACGGCATTACATTTGATGACCTCTTGCTTGAGGTTCTTCGGATTTCAAGCGGTGGGGAGAGTGACGTAAGGAAATCGCTTGAGCATATGGTAAGGAAGTTTCAGAAAATCGGAGTCATTGAATTGCGAGATCATCATTACCTACATATCTGAAATGCAAACATGATGTAGCCCGTTGTTATGCCGTTGCGCCTATATGGGTAAAAGTTGTTGGTTTCCTTTGGCATTAGCTCGTGCTTGATCGCAAGCGCATCTTCTTTTGACACCGACACTTTGACAAGCCGCTCACCTAGTATTGCAGACCACGGAAGTTGAGGAAGCGTTCCTTTCTTATTTGCAAACAAAACTACAATTCTGTTTAGATTTTCTCTGTCAAGTATGACAGAATAATTGCAGTCATCTTTGTCACTAAACGGATCGGGCACGCAATAGGGATCAATATGCACATATTCACGGAGCCTATCGCGAAACTCATCTGCTAGACCTCCAGATATTGCAATGTCTGCAAGCGACAATTTCTTGATTTCTTCAGAGGTAGGTAGCTTTATAGACGTACTAAGCACAGTTGCTTTTATTGTAATGGTATGATTATATAATTTTTCAGTGCAGACGTGTGTGTGTGTGTCCATTTCGAATAGTTGCAGGGTATGTAACTTAGTTGTTTAATCCGACGTGACTAGTAATAAGTAAGTCATAATTTACCAAAGTGATAAAGGCATAAATTGCAATACTTGTTCACAAATCAGGAGCGCCGGGGTACCCAAGCTAGGTAAGTCGGAGTAGGCCCTAAAAGGGGTCAGCCTCGAGATCATATGTATATTGTCGTAGACTATGACGCGCTAGCTGATGTCCTTCGGGACTCGAGGGTTCGAGTCCCTCTCCCGGCGCCCATCTACGGGAGACTAGCGCATGCTTTAAAACTCATGGCCGCAAGAGG
>JAICVG010000127.1 GCA_025935445.1 Nitrososphaera sp.
ATGTTATCGGGATTGTGACAACAACTGATACGCTGAAAATGGTTGAATAGCTTTTTATTCCTTTAACTTTTCAAGGCCGACACAGCAGTCTGCACATTTGATGCATTCGTTGCAAATGTTAATCTCGCTCTCCATGGGTAGTATAGTTGCACATAGGGCGCATTCCTTACTTGATTGCATTTAAGCTAGTCAACATGCTATAGATCAAAACACTATTTGAACCGTTCTGTCTTTGTGTCTGCGACTTTTTGGAATGATTTGCAAGTAAATACACAACAGAACCCCATCTTAGGTCTTCTCTAATTAATGAAAGATGGGGGGAAATACAATTCAAAGCTCGGATAAAAATATCATTTAAATTCCTCTTCTAATATCGCGCGCCTCTTGCTCATTTGAAATAGATTGTCAGCTTTCCTAAGTGCCTCATCTCTTGATCGCCTAAATACCATCGATTGAATAAGCAAATGGTTCTCCGGTATCACCATGCCTGTCTGGTCGTCGGAGTAAGCTATTTTGACCGTGTCATCTTGAACTCTCAAGATATCTTGGTGAATATGCACCATGTTAGTGTCGCCATGAGGAAATCCAAGCTCGAGGGCCTTTTTTCTTACATCTCCGGTGCCGTTGGCTGAGCTGATAATTGCGACTCCAAACTCATCTCGGAAGCATTCTAGTATCTCATCTTTGGTTGGCACTCCCCCGTCGCTAAACCGAACAAACATCTGGTGTAGGTGCATCATCCTTGACGGTACCTTGAAAGCATCGACATATAGGTTAGCGTTGGGGATAAAGTCCTTGACATCATCTTGATGGTGGGGATTCCTGTCCCACTCAATTGAGTCCTTAACCGCCTTGGTGTCTTCAAGGTCTGCCCATCTTCTGACAAGTTCTATATCAAATCGGCCGATTCTATCGCCAAACTTTTGAATGAGTGGCTGCATTACTCTCCCCATCCCGGACACATTACAGCTGCCTTGTATGACATATGTCTTGCCAGCGGCCTTATCATAGTTGACACGTGAGTTGTGGATGATATCCGCTACTGCCCGTTCGCCATTCCTTTCTTCTCCTCCCTGAAATATTGCAGGCTTGTTCATAGGCTCATACAAGTTCTTCTTATTGTCGTACCCTACTCCTTCCTTCGCTGCATCCACCACTAAATCGCACCGCTCGACTGCCTCTTCAATTGAGCCTGTCACGTTATAGCCTCGTTCTTTGAAGTTCGCGATAGCTTCCTTTGGCACGTAGACATCATAACGGTTTTCGAGCGCCTCCTTCACCTTGTCATCTATGCTATATTTCGCAACGCCGACTAACTGGATCTCTTTGTCGAGTGCCAGTGCACTTGCAAGACGGCGCCCTATATTTCCATACCCATTAATGAAGACCTTGACCAAAATAACCACCCGAGATTTATTACGAGATTCAAGTAGTTTGTATGTATTATATAGATTCCTGAATCCTTTAGCTGAATTTTTAAGCAACGCAGTAAACTTAAATACGGTAAAAGTATCCACAGTTATGGAGACTATGCAAAGAGGCGGTCTATTTTGGCACCTTTAAGGGTCCTGTACTAAACGATTCTCTAGCCTCAAGGAGGTGTTTTGAATGAAAATACTCGTTATCGACAATTATGACTCTTTTGTATACAATCTTGCCCAGCTGTTGGGAGAACTAAGAACAGAACCCGCAGTTTTAAGAAATAATAAGATAACATTAGAAGATGTTGTTAAAATGGATCCTGATGCAATAGTCATATCTCCGGGTCCAGGTCATCCAGCAGACCGCAAGTACTTTGGTGTCTGTACAGATGTCATCGGAGAACTAGGGCATAGGATCCCTATATTGGGAGTCTGTCTTGGACATCAAGGCATTGTCCATGCCTTTGGCGGCAAAGTCATAAATGCTAAGAAAATCAGGCACGGCAAAACAAGCCTGATACAATATACAACCGACAGGCTCTTTGAAGATGTTGCAAACCCATTCAAGGCCACTCGCTATCATTCACTTGTAGCTGATAAGAATAGCTTCCCATCCTGCCTTGAAGTGACTGCAAGAGCACTGGATGATGGCGAAATAATGGGCATAAGACATAAGCATTACCTTATGGAAGGGGTTCAATTTCACCCCGAGTCTGTCCTTACAGGCGAGGGACGAAGGATGCTCCTCAACTTTATATCTATGGTGAAAAAATGACCATATCAACTGATTTGCGACCGGAAATAAAAAAGCTGGTCGCAAAGACAGACCTATCAGCTGTAGAAATCACTCAAGCACTTGATGCAATCCTTAGTGGACTCGTTCCTGAGACGGCTGTCGCGGCCTTTCTTGTCGCTCTTACAATGAAAGGGGAGACATCTGACGAGCTTAGATCAATTCTTATTTCATTGAGAAACCATTCGACCAAGATAACACCTCAGGTAAGCGGATCGCTCATTGATACCTGTGGAACAGGCGGCGACTCAATAAGATCATTCAACATCAGCACTGCAGCAGCCATAGTGGCATCTGCAGCCTCTGCCAAGGTGGCCAAACACGGTAATAGGTCAGCTTCTAGCGTCTGCGGCAGTGCAGACTTTCTTGAGTACATCGGCCTTGATCTGAATGCTCCACCTGCAAAGGTTCAATCTTGCATTGAAAACAGTGGCATAGGATTTCTCTTTGCTCCACTATTCCACCCATCAATGAAAAATGTCGCCTCGATAAGAAAGACTATTGGGATTAGGACTGCATTCAACAAGGTCGGACCACTGAGCAACCCTTGTACTAACCTATCCGGTCAACTCATTGGAGTCTTTGAACCACAACTTCTACAAGTTTTCTCTGTAGTATGCTCGGGGTATCTCAGCGAAGCTATGATAGTTTATGCCCACGATGGTTTTGACGAGCTTTCAAACACTTGCCAAAATGACATCTATTGGATTTCAAGTGAAAATCACACAACAAGAAGGATACGCCTTCATCCTAACGCTGTCGGGATGGAAGTAGCTAAGCCAGAGCAATTGATAGTGAATTCAAAAATGGATTCTATTATGAGCACTCTGAAGGCAATTTATGGCGAGGGTTGCAGAGAAAAAATGGATATTGTGGTTCTCAATGCTGCTGCCGCGCTTGTTGTCAGCAAAAATGCCTCCAATCTTAAAGAAGGTGTTGGATATGCAAGAGATGCCATAAAAAGCGGTAAAGCGAGGGATAAGTTGTCGCAGATGATAAGATACTGCGGAGACTTGGAAAAATTAAAAGAGGCAGAGAAAAAGTTTTCTCTTCTGTGATCTAGTCGTCCTCTTTTTCTCTTGCTGTCCTTTTCTTTGGCACTTCTGAGTCGATATCATCAATGCCCTTTTCATTCACAGTAAATCTGACATCAGAGTATGGGTGGTATGGCGAGTCAATTATCTTAGCTATTCTGTCATTGCCAGCCTTGCGCAGGTATATCCTGTATGTTGATGCATGTCCGATTACGTTTCCGCCCGCCGGTTTGGTTGGGTCCCCAAAGAATGTATCTGGTGTAGACTGAACTTGGTTTGTAACAATGATTGCCACATTGTAAATCTCAGCGATCTTCACCAGCTTGTGCATGATGCTGTTGAGGCGCTGCTGTCTATCTGCTAAGGTGCCTCGGCCAGCAAACTCGGCACGGTGGAGAGAAATGATGCTATCAATTATTATCATTTTGGCCTTAAAGTCCTCGATGTATTTGCCCATCGACTTGACTATTAGCTCAAGATGGCTGCTGTTATAAGCCTTGCATATTGCTACCTTCTTCAGTATTTCACTTGGATCCAGACCTCTTGCTCTTGCTATTTGATCGACTCTTTCAGGTCTAAATGTTCCTTCAGTGTCAATCAAAATGGCTCCGCCGCCAAGTCCGCCTTGTTCTACAGGCAGCTGGGCAGTGACGCATAAGGTATGGCATATCTGTGATTTGCCACTTCCAAATTCACCATAAAACTCTGTAATTGCTTGAGTCTCGATGCCGCCAAGTAGCAATTCGTCTAGCGATTTTGCTCCAGTACTGCAGCGCAAAAGAGACTTTCTCTTTTCAAGCTCAACATCTGCAGTAGTAAATTCATTGTCAAGTATGCCGCTCTCTCTTAGCAGCTTTTGCGCTGCCATGATGAAGGTAGCAGCAGTTTCTTTTGAGCCGCCCAAATCTGTAGCGAGCTCCTCTGGTATTGCTGTCGCCAGCTCCATAACTGAACTTATTCCTGCTTCCTTCATTTTGCGGGCTGTAGTGGGCCCAATACCTTCAATATCCCCTATCTCTAATTCTGCTACATTTCTTGACGTATTTGCCATTGTATAGTATTTTTTAGAGGAACTATATAATGGATGGTGCACTGGAGGGGGAGGGGCTCTTGAGCATTCTCTTCTTTCGATTGGAGATAATACCTTGTGTCAGAATTCGTCGGCCGCTTAGTCGATGTCGCCTCCCGAAAGAAGAACACTTGGTATTAACAAACCAACATCATGGTACCAAAGAAAGATCTCTCAGGGTAGAAAGATCAAGCTTTACTATAGCGTAATTACTAAATTGCAAAAATGATTAGCCCTAGTACTCTCAACACCGACCCTGTTGTAGCTGAGTTAGAACGAGGATTTAGTCATATTCAAAGCCATGGCAGTGAAATTCCCTTTTATCTTCATAGGGAGGGTTTAACAATAAAGCTACCTATTCCACCAGGTTCCTCAGTAGTTCAGACATATCCTATTGATTAGGATATCTGTGCTCAGAAAGGATAGAACATATAGAGTTTGTGCATTAATTATCAAGGCTGCGAAAGTGATAAAGCTTTAACCTATGGGTTTTGTTATACCCGACTACACGGATGATGATCTGTATGTTGCAGACAGACTCTCGTGTGATCTTAAAACCTGCTATATTTTTATATCATCTTCTTTAAGCCATATTTCATTGTCGGAGAAAGATTTCGAGTCTCTTGGGTGGAATGACCTTGTTGCGCAAAAGCGCCAACTTACCAGCGAACTCAAAGAGCTGTCGGACAAGATTGTTGACATTGACAGGAAC
>JAICVG010000239.1 GCA_025935445.1 Nitrososphaera sp.
AGGGTCGACCTTCATTCTGATCGTGTCAGGCCCTATTACAGTAAATTGCGACGTTTCTCTTTTTGACACATCAGTTACCACACTATAAAATACCCATATTCCGAAGACAAATGCGATGACTGCTGGAATTACTAACAGCATCAAAATACCGCTTGCCATTGACAGTATTGTATTATTCAACTTCCGGCAGTAAAAAAGCTATCCATTTGAATCATTTATAACCAGCCTCAGATGCCTTTCACTTCATGTCAAACTCGATCTTCTTTTCGCCCAAGTCGATCGCTATAATTGGGGCTTCTGAAAAGCCAGGAGTGGGCAAGACGATCTTTTACAATATTGCCAAGCACTTCAAGGGCAAGATTTACCCAGTCACCCCATCAAACCCGACAGTAGGTGGCCTGACAGCGTACAAGAATGTACTTGATATTCCAGATTCTATAGACCTTGCAGTGGTGGCTGCGCCCAGCAAATTCACCCCTTCTGTCATGGAAGAGGTGGGCAAGAAGAGAATTAAGGGTGCAATCATTGTTTCCGCAGGTTTCAAGGAGGTAGACGAGGCTGGTGCTAAGCTAGAAAGAGAGGTTGGCGAAATTGCCAAGAAGTATGGTATCAAGGTCATTGGTCCAAACTGCCTTGGAATAATGAGCTTTTCAAAGGATAACATAATGAATTCCACGTTTCTAAAGATCACTCCAAGATATGGTAATATTGCACTTGTATCACAGAGTGGGGCCATCTGCGCCGCAACTGTAGAGGACGCAGAAGCTCAGAACATCGGCTTTTCAAAAGTCATTAGCATGGGCAACAAGGTGGACATGGACGAAAGTGACGTCCTTGAGCTCTTGGCAGAAGACGAAGACACTAGAGTCATTGTAATGTACCTTGAAGATATTCGAAACGCAAGGAGGTTCATGGAAATTGCAAAGAAGATAACCGCTGAAAGGAAAAAACCGGTAATCGTGCTCAAGGCTGGCAGGACTGCAGAAGGTGCCAAGGCGGCCGCTTCACACACTGGCGCGCTGGGCGGTTCTGATGCAAACTATGAAGCGGCTTTTACGCAGTCTGGCGTAATTAGAGTTGACACAATGGGTGAGCTGTTCGATCTCGCCACCGCATTTTCAAAGCAACCACTACCAGATGGCAATATTGTTATTGTATCGAACGCTGGTGGGCCAGCTATTATTTCAACTGATGCCTGCTCTAGGTATGGATTAGAGATGGCAGATATCTCATCTATAAGAGATGAGATAGCGAGGGTCATACCTGCATACGGTTCGCCAAGGAACCCTGTCGATATTGTTGGTGACGCAGATTACCTGAGGTTTGAAAAAGTATTGCTTCTGACATTGGCGCATCCAAACGTCGGCTCTATCGTGACAATGTGCACTCCTTCAGCCACACTCAACTACGACGACCTTGCAAGGATTCTTGTCAAGATGTCGCACCAATTCCCGAACAAGACGATACTTGCGTCGCTAATGGGTCTCGCCGAAGGTATGGAAAACAGAAGGATCATGTCAGAGGGTGGCATCCCCTACTACCTGTACTCAGAGCCAGCGATAAGGACGCTCAAGTCAATGTATGATTTTAAGAAATGGATCGATGAAGCTTCAAACAAGAGAGCTACCCTACAATTTGCCAAGGATATAGCTAAGGTAAAGTCAATCTTTGAGAATGTTCGGAAGAATGGAAGGAGCAACCTCCTTGAAGAGGAAGGCTATGAAGTGCTTGAGGCCTATGGCTTTCCAACTCCAAAGAGCATCCTGTGCACTACAGAGCAAGAGTGTATGGATGCAGCAAAGCAAATAAGCTATCCTCTGGTCATGAAGATAGTTTCTCCTGACATCATCCACAAGTCAGACGCAGGCGGCGTCAAGGTGGGCATCAAGACCGATGACGAATTGAGGAATTCGTTTAGGACAATAACAGAGAATGCGCTAAAGTACAAGTCAGACGCCAAGATAAAGGGTGTGCTTGTTCAGGAAATGGTCAAGTCCGCCAAGGAAACTATACTTGGGGCAAGCCAAGACCCCACATTTGGGCCAGTCATCATGTTTGGTCTTGGTGGCATCTATGTCGAAGTGCTCAAGGATGTTGTATTTAGGATCGTGCCCATTGACGAGCAAGAAGCGATAAACATGGTCGAGTCTATCAAGACTATAAAACTGCTAAAGGGCGTCAGAGGAGAAAAGTCATCCGATTTAAAAGCAATCTCGGATTCGCTCCAGCGACTCTCCCAACTCGTCGTCGACTTTCCAGAAATAAAGGAATTTGACATAAATCCGCTCTTGGTACTTGAAGAAGGAAAAGGGGCCAGAGTGGTCGACGCTAGAATAATCCTCAACTAGTAGCTATAGCTTGGTGCCACACTCTGCACAAAATGCGGCATCAGATTCGTTTTGATAGCCACAAGCAGAGCATTTGCCTCCAGAGGCTGCAGGCGTGGTTTCAGCAGTTTTGAGCAGAACAATGTCTCCTATTTTTGAGATGCCGTCCCATGGTACTTCTTTTTCACCTATCTTTATCATTATATGCGCGTTTCCTCTTCCACCTACCTTGCGCAGACCTATTTGCTCAACCTTTCCAATTAGCATCGCCTCGCCATCGTAGGCAGACATGCCAACAAGAGATTGCATTGGAAAAAAGCTATCGCTTGTAACTGTAGTTGTTGCTACTGTTGTTGTTGGAGCAACAGTAAGGTCAGATGGAGAAGAAGGAGAAGGAGAAGCTTGGCTCTCCTCTTCTTCTACTCTTGAGGCTGGTGCTTGAACAGGAGAGGTATTAGTAGCCTCTTGCTGCTGCGGTGTCTGGGCAGAAGCGTCGAACCTGCGATATTGTGCAATTGTGGCATTACATGTCTTGCACTTGTATTCACCCTTTTCAATAAGTGTGACACCTTCTCCAAGCTCTTCATTTGGGTTTTCAAATACCAATGCGGGTGAACCTTCGTACGCTTTTTCACATTTGTTGCAATAGTGTTTCACAAACCTGTCCTCGTCAAGCCTGCCAATGCCGGCCAAGAACAGCTCCGGACCTCCAAGGTTTCCCTTCTTTTGCTCTTCGTCTGTTACTCTTGCAATGGCATAACCGCCAGAGCCGCGCAGCTTCTTTTCAGTCATGTCTTCAGCAATCATGATGGGTTTGTTAATAGGCTTTGGTTGCAAGTTATTTAAATCTAGTCAATATTATCGGTGAATTCTTGATTTGTGGGATAATGTGGAAAAAACCAATTACTCATAGAATATGAACTATACTTCAACTTATCATTGTCATACTTTGAATCCACTATCATAGAATTGAAAGAAGTAAGATCATATTTACCAAGATACTTCTTCATCTTTTTGATAGTGCCATACAGATTTGGACAAGTCATCTGAGGGATACAGTATGAGAAAGCGTTGTTTGAGAGCAATACAGAGAGAGACTAAAAGAAAAACAT
>JAICVG010000247.1 GCA_025935445.1 Nitrososphaera sp.
GTATAAGAGGGCTACCTGCCCTATCGATTGCAAGACACATGAAGCTACCTCTCCCGGTTTCTTCGCCGATAGAGATGATTCGAAACGGCATTACCTCCACATCTTCTTGAGAACTTGAGAACTGCAGTATTGTACCTTCATCGCCATGGATCTCAAAGTCGCCACTGCCATACTGTGGATTGCCTTGCTTTACTCGAACACCAATGAGATGCACCTTAGAACCAGTCTTGAAGACCTTGGGAACTCTTGATTCATCAACATTCCAGATGACTGCTCGAATCGAGCGAGTGCCAGCTTCATTTGATAGTTGTAGCTGAAGAGACTTGCTTGCCTCACCTCTTGCATTGACAAAATCAGTTACCCGCGGGTTAGAATTGACGATACCAGAAATGACGGTATTGTCCTGCAGAGAATTTATAGCATCAACTGTAATAGTCAGAGAATCAATCGTAGGAATAGACGAATCATCAGGCGCAGTCTCGATTGCACTATAGTTTCCAAGGTTGATCACTGGTTTGCCGTCAAGACCCGCCCTGACGTACCCCTTGACTATCTTAATCACGTCGCCGACCTGCAGGCCCATTTCGTCCGGTATCGTCGTGTGTTTGTCCCACAGCTTAACCTTGACCTTTGCATCCTTGTCGTATATTACAAGCGTGCGGGTAGCAGCCTGCTCGTTGCTATCTCTTCTGGTGAACCTGTGAATAGGATAAATGTTCATGATCCTGCCTACGACTGTGGCCTCTTTTGCCCCTATGTAAATGTCCTTAAGGCCTGTTTGCATCTTGGAGACGTTGTCAAATGATACACCAAGGTCGGCTGCAACAAGAAAGAGTGCACCTTGGTCAGTAAGATAGCCGGAGCCCACCTTGCGCTTTTTTTCGTCAATCAAGTCTCTTATCTGCTCTGGGTTCAGCTCAGGGCGCTGTCGAAGAAGGATCTCTAGCATTCCCTTAAAATCGTGGGACGACGACAAAGCTTGCAATGGACCTCCAGTATGAAAGAATCATTGCTATTCACTTGCCTATATATTTTGAGAGAAGAAACTGAGAGAGAAAAAAATCAGTTCATCTAGAAAAATATTCTCTTCATGACGGTTTTTGCAAGAATTCGATCTTATAGTTATAGCGATGCGCTTGGACACAGGTGGCAGTAACAGCATACAAAACAGTGCGCACACATCCATACACCTTCGTACTATTTGAATTGTTTACTAGGGCTCTCTTTGGATAAAGGCAGAAATTAGACTTTTTGCGCACTATCTGCGAATGGAACTATGCGTCCACGTTTCTGACCTGCGCAAAAGCTATGGAGAGGTGCATGCAGTAGATGGAATATCATTTGATTTGCAATATGGTAGGGTATTTGGCTTTCTTGGTCCAAACGGCGCAGGCAAGACTACGACGATAAGAGTGCTTACGACGCTTGTCAAGCCAACTTCGGGGATAGTGAAGATATTTGGCAAGGACATTGTAAAGCACTCCCGCGAAATTAGAAAACGCATGGGAGTCGTGCTGCAGGAGCCCAGCTTTGAGGCTAATCTGAGGGTAGACCGTGCACTTGAGCTATATGGCCTCATGTGGGGCATGCCTGGCGAAAAGAGGCGCGACAGGGCAAGGGAGCTCTTGGAAAGATTTGAACTTGTATCATTGAGCAATATGAAAAACGACGAGTTGTCCATAGGTCAGCGTAGGCGCGTGCAGGTTGCAAGGGAGTTTATGCATGACATGGATCTGCTGTTCCTAGACGAACCAACGGTAGGTCTTGACCCGGCTGCAAGACGAACATTACTTGATTATGTCAAAAAGCATGTTCGAGGTGGGCTGACTGTGTTTTTTACAACCCATATCATGGAAGAAGCAGAATATTTGTGCGATGAAATAGCGATAATTAATAAAGGTAAGATAATCGCCACCGACACGCCTGCAGGCCTGAAGCAAAAATATGGAGGTGTCAAGGCAGTAGAGATCAAGCTAAAGGATTCGACGGCGCAGTCAGTCATGCAGATCGTCGGGCAGATAGCTGACGGTTCTGTAATTGAGATGACAGCGCAAGACACGATAAGGATAAGCTCGGCAGAGGCTCAGGAGATGCTAGTCAAGATAATTGAGTCGCTTTCAAAAAATGCAGTCCAGATAGAAAGTGTCTCTATGAATCCGCCTACGCTTGAAGAAGTGTTTCTGACTGTTATTGGGAACGGGACCTAGATCTTCATCCTCATCATCGAAAGTGTGGCGAGAAAGAAAACTGCTGCAGTCGCAGCTGCGATGATGCCAACTTCAATATTTGTAAATAGATCTATGTTGTTAAAGATGCCAGCCCTTGTAATATCGACGATGTATGTCAGTGGATTGATATAAAATGCGGCGCTCAGCGCTCCAGGCACTCCCTGCGTTGGATAAAACGCAGTGCTGACAAATGAAAAGAATAGGAACACACTGTTGACTATGACGTTGAAACCCTCGCTGCTCTTCAATCGCGTAGATATGATTATTGCGATCGAGCCGAAGAATATCGCGCCTGTTATAAGTGCATAGAGTACATATAAGGACCCGACAAGAGTAGGTTGGGCGCTTCCAACTAGCGTGGGTGAGCCGGCCACAAGGATAAGCCCTGCGCTTGCAAGACCCATCAGCATGATGGTAATAATGGTGCTGGCGATATACTCCATCCTTGCAAAGGGCATCACCAGTATCTGTTGGAACATACCGTTTCGCTTATCATTCCATATTATGCTGCCGGCAATCGTGCTGCTGTTCATCATATTAAAGCCAATCATGCCTGCAGCCAAGTATGCTGGGTATGGAACGGTTGTATCACCCATCGGGACCCCCTGATCGCCAATGAGTGCTGAATACGAATAACCTGCGATAAAGATGTAGACTATGGGAAATACGACTTGCCATACAAGGAAGACCTTGTCAATTGAAGCCACAATGTTCCGGTACAGCAGTATTGCAACGGCATTCACTAGTAGTCGCTAGCTCTTTTAACTACTGCGGTATATTAACCATCTTTGAGAATCATTGTCACAAAATTTAATTGACAAAAATACATATTTCAATTCCCTTAAAAGGTTGGACTTGTTTATCAGTAATATTATTATTATTATTATTATTTGCATGTCGAATCTCAACATGAGGTGAGCAATCTACTACTATCCCCGATATGATATGCAAGAAGAAGGATGGCGGCGCTTGTCTTCCGTTGCTTTATGTTTTTCTTTTAGTCTCTCTCTGTATTGCTCTCAAACAACGCTTTCTCATACTGTATCCCTCAGATGACTTGTCCAAATCTGTATGGCACTATCA
>JAICVG010000306.1 GCA_025935445.1 Nitrososphaera sp.
GCCTTCTTGATCTCACCAGCATACGAAGTCGATCCAATCAGGACCAACTTTTTCTTAAAGTTTATAATGATAAAGGTCTCAGTTCTCGTGCCCATTTCTCTGGGCTTAGCGGCAAAGTCGTCACATGAGAGTAAAGTGAACTCAGGTGCGTAACTCTCTAATTCCTCTGGCTGGGGCCTAATGAATAGCTGCCGTGCAAAGAGACTATGCCAAACCCTGTTGTTGATGATTCTTATGGGCAGCCTGCTCTCCGGATCCGCCCCCACAAAGCCATCAAAGATAAACATTTCCTTATCCTCCACGTGTTTCTTCATCATTCGAAATATTTTTTCGAAATTCTTCTCAGAAATTGGGTGGTTGACCTTGCCCCAGTCGATGGTATTGTGTGTTTCTTCATCATCAACTATATACCTGTCGTCTGGTGACCTGCCGGTGAACTTGCCGGTTTTGACAGAAAGAGCACCAGTTGACGAAAGCATGCCTTCTTTTCTTTTAATTATGACCTCAACCAGTGACGGAACTGACAGATTGTAGTAGGCTTTGCCGAACGTTATGTCCATCTCTGCAACCTGTATCATAGGCTGTGTAGTTATAATCTTTGGGTTGTCTTTGCTGAAAGCAAAAAATATACAACATGACGTTCTATACGATTAGAGTGCTCTTATGCAATAGTCAAGCCATAGAATTGAGCTTCTTTTTTCTTTCCCTATCCAATTCTCCCGCTTATTGCTTGCAGGCTCTTTCAGATACCAAACTTGTGGGCTAGGGGAAAGATACCACTACTGCTGTTTTAGTGCGTTTTTAATTGCGTTAGCTCTTTTAGCCAAAATGTCAAGAAATTCTGCAAACTCCTCCTTAGTGGCATTGCGCTTCAGCGTCCGCCTCGTCTGGTAGTGGAAGGAGTTGTAAATGCGCCCTATGGCGATACCAAACACAAAATCGTCGAGGCTGGTTACAGGTACGTGGCATAACAACATCTGTTGGATCTTTGAAATTTCATCAGTGTTTGATATTGTTTCTTGTATCTTGGCAAGCACTGCTTTTTTTACTCGGCCATCCATGGTCAGCCGGACGATTATTTCATTGATGCGATATTAAAAGAATCCTGCATGGTTACATGAAATATTTAGTGATTGAAACATTGACCAAATAAGATTCACGCTAACAACAGGTGTCTGAAGCAAAAGAGAAAATCCCTCATATTCCCAAAACTCATGACAGGTAGGTGGATGATGCCAAATTTAGCTGTGTCTTGCATATGTTACCTTTGATCATAATAATCAATGTCAAATGTGACAGAAAAAAAGAGTTAGGCCGCAGACCTGTATTGCTTTTCCCTTCCATATGACTGCATCCACAGACCGCTAAATACTAAGGTACTCGTTAGTGCTGCCGCTACTAGGACCTGTTCTGCTGGGAGTCGCATTATGATTCCGATAACAAAGGGAATAGCAGCACCTATTGCACTCATTGGCAGCCATTTTGTCGCGGCCAATCTTGCTCTATCTAATTTTTTCTCTGGCTCGTTCTCCATTTATCTTGGATTCACCCCTTGCAATAGTATCTTTGCATAAACAGTACTTAAGGTATACGGATCATCAGAAAATATAACCAATGTCCATTTTGCTACTGAAAGAAATTGAAGCTCAAAGAATCCAGAAGACAACGAGAATAGTTATATCTGATTTGTAGCGAAAACAAGATGAGCCTGAATAGTGGCTATTTTTTATCTTCAGGATTTAGCCGGTTTAGACAGTCAGTAGATAGATGAGAGAAAATGACCAATGCTTTATCCTTTGGCAAGCGATTGTAGTTGCATGGCATGCAATCATGCTCTAGCAAGAGATTGCATAAATATGAGCTATAGCTGCTATAGCATGAGCAATCATCCTATGGTCGGAGATAGGATAGAAGGTTTTTTCTCTTAGAGCCGCATAAGCTAATCAGCAGTAAAGAGGGGGAAAATGAAATGTCAAACAAGAATAGAAAAGAGCAATTTATTCAAATTCCCATAGGTTCCGTATCGCTTTCAGGGGACTTGACTGTTATAGAGGGATCGCCAGGAATAACCCTATTTGCCCATGGAAGTGGAAGCGGGAGACACAGTCGGAGAAATAGATATGTCGCCAAAGTATTGCAGGATGCTGGTCTAGGCACCTTGCTTTTTGACTTACTTACAGAAGAGGAAGAGGTAATCGATGAGCAAACACTTCATCTAAGATTTGACATAGGATTGCTCACTAACAGGCTGGTAGCTGTAACAGACTGGCTGGTTCAGAATCGTGCTGCTAGTAATAACCTGAATATAGCCTACTTTGGAGCCAGCACAGGAGCAGCAGCTGCATTGGCTGCTGCAGCTAAAAGGGTAGATATAATCAAAGCAGTTGTTTCCCGTGGAGGGAGACCAGATTTAGCAGACCCATACTTGGGTCAGGTCAAAGCACCAACTCTTCTCATTGTTGGTGGATATGATACACCTGTAATAAAGATGAA
>JAICVG010000253.1 GCA_025935445.1 Nitrososphaera sp.
CTGTACTGGCTCCACCGTGTGTAGGCACACGCGTATGGCTGTTTTGTTGCCATCATCCATAATATCTCTGTAAGGTTATCACACACACAGAGTCTATAAGAGATGAGATTTTGTCTTATTAGCCATTGTTGATGGAGTCATGCAACCTGCTCTCTGCCAATGGTGAGCAACTTTAGTCATAATCAATTTACTAGTAATAATAACGCATTCAAGATTGTTGTTTTATTGTGTCAAGACCTGCATATCTGCCACTTCAATTCATCATCTTCTAATGGTTTCAGAAGGAGCGTCGAGGGCTGATTGATTGACTGACTGATTGATTGATATGGATACGACTGCGCCAAGGCAAGCAACACAAGATATTCCGCTTACTGCGACGAAACTACCACTATCTAGGTTGCATTCCTGCATTCATTCTTGCTAATCGTTTTTAGCAAGCAAGTTATTCTTGCATAACTTATATTATGTACTACTAAAAACCAGTGGCGTTACACTCAGTGCCGGGGTAGCTCAGCTTGGTTAGAGCGTACGACTCATAATCTTATCTGGTAAGAAATCGTAAGGTCGCGGGCTCAAATCCCGCCTCCGGCACCTTTCTTTATGATCAATATGAATGTACTTCTGACTTATGCTCGCGAAGATATTTTTTCTTCTTGAATCGTTCATTACACTTTTCGCACTTGAAAGGCTTTTCAAATTCTTCAAGAAAGCGTCGTCTTCGTTCCTCTGCTGAATCCATGATTGGATTTTGATTATCAGCGTTGATCATAATATAATCGAACTATACCTTTTTTGTTTATTTACTTTAAGTAAGATAATTCTGTATTAGCAGCATCCAAAAATGAGTTGCAGGGGTTCGACTCCATTCAATAGCACAGCTACAAGAAAGAATATGGTCTCAATAAGAGTTAATGAGGTCCGGAGCTGAGCGAGCTTGAAGTCTTTCTCTGTAGGACAGAGGGATGAGAGGAAAATTCATGTGCAATAGGTTACCGCAAATTTGCGAATAAAGCGCCTGTGTATTTTTAAGACACGATTATATATGATCTGTAAAACTAGTCTTGTAAGTGCCGTCGTAGCTCAGCCTGGGAGAGCACTCGACCTTTTAAGGGGTGAAGCTGAAGACCGAGCTGTCGTGAGCTCAAATCTCACCGACGGCATTTTATGTCTGTTTTGTAGCATTTATGACTATTCTAGCGGTGTTCTCAATTATCTTTCCAGAGGCAGCCAGATGGTTCTTGGCATCGAATATAGCTGCTAATTCCTGCTTTGATAAGTGAGTCGAAATATTCCTATCTTCGCATGTAGCATCAAAAAAGTGCTGGCCACTTTCAAGTGCTAAAAACGCTACTCTTTGTATGTCTCGATAGGCATCCAAGCGAGCAACTCCTTTCTTTATTAGTGCGTCTAGTATAAATTCGGCATAAATTTGGCCCTTTGTCATTTCAATGTTGTATGAGATCCTTTCTTTGTTTACTTTTAGCTCTCGAATTACCTTGGTCATTGCATTAAGCATTTCGTCAAGTAGTATAGCAGCCATTGGAAGCGTAAAGCGTTCATTTGCTGAGTTTGAGAGGTCGCGCTCGTGCCATGACGCAATATTTTCCATCGATACGCTCACAAGCGATCGCAGGATTCTTGCAAGCGAAGACACTCGTTCACTTTTTATAGGGTTGCGCTTGACTGGCACTGCGCTGCTTCCCATTTGGCCCTTACGAAAAGGCTCGGCGACTTCACTTATCTCTGTGCGTTGTAGGTTCCTGATCTCGATGGCGATCTTGTCGAGTGTGCAGCCAATAAGTGCAATACAAAACACTATCTCTGCAAACCTCTCTCGGGGCACAATCTGTGTTGCAGCATCTACAGAGTAAAGACCAAGGTTTTGAGCAACAATTTTTTGTACTTCAAGTGCCTTGTCGCCCATTAGAGAGCCCGTACCGACTACGCCAAGCGTCTTACACACTAGAAACCGCTTTTCACCTTCCTTGATGCGTTCGATGTGCTTGGCCATTTCCGCTGCCCACACTGCAAATTTTAATCCAAATGAAATAATGCTTGCGTGTTGCCCATGCGTCCTGCCTACCGCTGGCAAGTCGCGGAACTCAAGCGCTCTATCCTTTAAAACCTGCGCAAGCTTGGCTACCTTTGATAGAATTATTGAAAATGCCTCACGCATCTGCATGCAAATAGATGTGTCTATCACGTCATTGCTTGTCAGCCCGTAGTGTATCCATAGCTTGGATTTGGCTGAAACTTGCTCGCTTAACGCCTCTACCATTGCGGCCGTATCATGCTCGCTCATTGACTCAAGTTCTCTAACTCTAGCAGGAGTGACCCTGCCGGGGCGGGCTCCTCTTGTAATTTCATCCGCTGCATCTGCTGGAATCATACCCAGCTGGGCCTGCACCTGCGCAACGGTTGCCTCAAAATAGAGCTGATACTGCAGTCTCCTTTCGTCCTCAAAGATATCGCGCATCTCTTTGCTACCATAGCGTCCAGAGTCTATCGGCAGTATTGGCATCAGTCTCAAGGATAGAGCGACAAAGGGGCGAAAATAAATCTTCTTGCCAAGTATAGAATTACTCCTCCCTCACCATCTCATTTTTGTAATATCATCCATTGTATTGGTTGCGTGCTCTATAGAATTACCTACGCGTTAGACGTTGAAAAAAATTAGCTACGCGTTTTTGCCTCCATGCCGGGCAAGGCTTATAATTACTTTACAAGAAATAGCAGCAACAGAATTGGATGAACTTATCACTAGGAGTGGCAGTCACCGAGTCAAGAAGGTAAATGACCTTGAGTATAGAATAGACCCAGAGCCGGCCAAAGGTATGAGAGTCCCAGTTACAATCTACGCCAATGAATTGTTGATATCGAAAATGGTGACTGACAGGACAGTAGACCAGGCTGCAAATGTTGCCACGCTACCAGGCATCAAAAAACATGTAATCGTCCTCCCTGATGGCCATGAAGGTTATGGCTTTCCTGTTGGCGGTGTTGCGGCAACTGATCTTGAAGAAGGAGTGATCAGCCCGGGCGGAGTCGGCTACGACATCAACTGTGGTGTGCGCTTGATACGGACGAACCTGACTGAGCAGGATATTAGGCCGCGGCTAAAGGATCTGGTCAACGAGCTTTTTAGAGCAGTTCCCTCAGGCGTTGGAAGTGAGGGGGCAGTAAAGCTGACAAAGAATGAGCTTGACGAATTACTAGTAGAAGGCGTTAGATGGGCTGTCAGCCGTGGATATGGTACTGAAGA
>JAICVG010000196.1 GCA_025935445.1 Nitrososphaera sp.
GTAAGGTCCTCAATACATCCAATAATGTCAAACAAGTGGTGCAGAGCACTCTCTTTGACAATCAGGACAAATAGAACCTCAATAATCTACCAAAAGAGTGGTGCAATTCATTCAGATAAGTTTGTATTTTCGCCTTAACCTATTGCCACACAGCCTACATTCTTTTGCATTGGGTCCAAACGCCCTGCCACAGGCACTACAGTAGGCGATCCACCTTCTTGTATGCGTGATACCCTTGCTAGCAAGAGACTTAACAGGGATCTTTAAAGTGGTTGCAACATTTGCAACTGCGTAGTCATTAGTTACCAACACAATTTCCAGCTGCAGTGCAAGAGCAATTATTGAAATGTCTGCCTCTGAAAGTTTTTGATAGTCGCCTGTCCTCCTTGCTGCGGCAACAACTTTTTCAATATTTTTTCTGTCTGAATTTACTATTTGCAGATTATTGGATTCAAGCAATGCTTCTATGGCCCCATGCGACTTTTTGATATGCTTTACTTCATCAAGAACTGCGTTTGTAGTGCAGTATCGGCGCGCCGATGACAGAAATACGAGGCCGGTATAAAATGCGCCTGCGTCAAGTGCATATTTAAAAGCTGAATCTTGAGAATCCAAGCTTTGTCAGCTGCCTCATTCCTTTTTTCTGAAGCCGTAAGAATACGGCGTTGTCAGAAGAGCGTAAAATGTTGATTGGCTCATCTGCGTGAACCTTAAACGTTTCTTGGCCGTCAAGTATTAGGTGCGACTCGTGCGTACTACGTAAAAGAATTTCTTTCATTGGGATCACTACTTGTGGCATTCTGTTGACAGATGCAATGGGAGTCAGAATTAGGCAGCTCATGCCTTCGTGCAAGACTGGGCCGCCAACCGAAAATGAGTGGCCCGTTGAGCCCGTGGGCGTAGAGACCACGATGCCATCCATCCTCTGTTTTATTTCGTCACCCATCAACATAATGGATAACAGAGGAGTTCTTGTGAGGTTCACTCTTATAATGAGTATGTCGTTTAAGACAGGGGGAAAGAGCTTGCCGTTGATAGAAGCCTGGATCCTTATGCGACAATCGTAAAAATATTCTCCTGCAAGTATTGCTTTGATTGCTCCGTCGATTGAGTCTGAGTCGATTTCAGACATGATGCCGCGATGACCTCCGCTATTTATGCTAAAGAGTGGCACCTTTCCCGGTATGGTACGAAAAGCTCGCAAGGTAGTGCCGTCTCCACCTACTGCAAATACAAGGTCAAGCTTAATGTCCTTCAATTCATCAGGCCTGATTGGCGTTGCATTGTCGATTATGAAGGGAAGCACAGAGTGGATCTTGATCTTCCTCCTGCTGAGCAGAGTCGCGACCTTTATAGCTGCCCTGTAGGCTTCACTATTCCCTATCTTCGTGATTATCGCTACGTTGCGGATGTTCGGTTCCATCTGACCGCAGTGCTATAGCAGCAGACGAGTTCTTAAATGCCTTTACACTGAGAAAGGGTATAAGTAACAGTTGAAGGTAGTCATTCTTATGACGATGAGTGGATATGCTTACCCAGAAGTTCTATCTGAGACCGAATGGGTTGCGAACAACCTGAATAACCCAAACATCAGAATTTTGGAAGTCGACTATGATCCTGAAAATGCATACAAGGAAGGACACGTCCCCGGCTCACAGCTTGTATGGTGGAAGCGCGACATCAACGATCCGATCCGGCGCGATATCATTGACAAGCAGCAGTTTGAGGCCCTTATGAGCAGGATTGGCGCAACTCATGACACGGAGCTCATTTTGTATGGCGATTTCAATAATTGGTTTGCCGCTTTTGCATTCTGGGTCTTCCAGTACTATGGCCATAAAAAAATCAAGATAATGAACGGTGGTCGAAAAAAGTGGGAGCTTGAAAGGCGCGAGTATTCAAAGGATGTTCCGTCAACTTCGCCAACAAGATACATTGCAAACCCACCAGAAGAAGGCATACGGGCCTACATGCCTGATATAAGAAGGGCGATTGAAAAAGCAGAGCAGACGGTGCTTGTAGATGTACGCTCGCCAAAAGAGTTTTCTGGTGAAATCACTGCCCCACCGGAGTACCCGGCGGAGTCTGCCCAGCGAGGTGGCCATATACCCGGCGCGAAGAATATCCCGTGGGCCCAAGCGGTCAGAGAAACAGATGGGACGTTCAAGAGTCGTGAAGAGCTAGGGGCGCTTTATGAAGGTAAGGGCGTAACGCCGGATAAGCATGTCATCTGCTACTGCAGAATCGGAGAGCGCTCATCACATAGCTGGTTCGTACTCAAATACCTGCTTGGCTACCCGTCTATTCGTAACTATGATGGCTCGTGGACCGAATGGGGCAACATGATCGGAAATCCGATAGAGAAATAAGTCCTTCTCTTCCTTCTATCTTAGATGCAACAGCAAGGAAACCTGATAAAGAAGGGCCGTTTTTACTTCATTTATGATCATGATCTCAACCTTGTACTTGAAGATAAGACAAAACGTGGTCTGGAGGTGCGGGAGTATGTCCTTGACGAAAAGCTTGGCGTACAAGCAGACAGGGGCACGATATATGACTTGAACGGCATAGGCCACAAAGTTGGGATCAGGTGGTATTTCCCGAAGTCAAAATATAGGTTAGATCATGTCATAAAGATTGGAGAAGAAATGGAATTGCGGTATAAGGCGATAAGGGAAATGACATGTCCGGATGATGAATAACAGATCGAAATACTTTTAGGAGAAACAAATTCAGATAATTGCAGACATCATGTCTGTCTTATTGAGGGATAGAGTCTGGACAATGCTATCTGAAGTCGCCAAGAGGGGCGTTTATCCACTGCACGGCAACAAGCTGGGCATATACAGAATCCCGCTCGAGATTACTCAAAAGTCAGAAATACAAAGTATCCTCAACGATCTTAGAAGCTCCGGCTTCAAGATGGACACTCACGCTGACAGGATCTATGTGACCTACAAGTGGACAGAGAAAGGTGTTGATCCAGTCACGGGAAAAGAGCTCTCGGCAGACCTGAATATCACCGTTGAAATCGTTACAGGGGAGGTCGTGGATCTTATCTACCAGATAAGGCAACTAGAATACTTTGGAGACCCCTACTGGATTAAAAACTATCGCCAGAAAGCAGACCAGAATGCCAAGATGGTCATTGACACTATTATCCGCAATACCAAGATAGGTGACAAGTTCATCGCCCACTCGCAGAAGGCGGAAAAGTTATCGCTTGAAGCGGCGATCAAGAAGCTGGAAGAAATGACGCCACTGGCAAAGAACCCCAAAGCGCGAAGTGCAACGGCCCTCGCCTCAACAGCGGACAAGTCAGCTAGTTCCAAGCCTGTTGCTGCCTCAGCTACTGCAACCCCGCCAGCAGCTGCTATTCCAGCACCTCCTGCAGCAGCTGCAGCAGGAGGAGGTGCTAGTGGTGCTGGTGGTCAAACCACTATATCACTCACCGGAACAGGAACAAGCTACAGCACGGCGGAAGGCCCAATTGATCCCAAATTCAAAGAAAAAAGGCAGGTAACTGGTACCTATCAAGGAATCAAAGTATGGGGGCCAATTGACCCACCAGGACAATTGGGCATATGGGGTCAAGAAGTATGCATAGACTTTGACATTTGTGTTGCAGACGGCGCATGTATTGAAGCATGTCCTGTCAATGTCTACGAATGGCTTGAAACGCCTGGCCACCCAGCATCTGATAAAAAGGCCTTCATGATAAGAGAAAAGGATTGTATATTCTGTATGGCATGTGAAAACGTCTGTCCGCCTCAGGCAGTCAAGATATTCCAGAAAGACTAACTATCTCAGGCAAATATACATAAATATACAGAAACGTATCTCTTCAAAGAGCTGATGCCATGTACGGTCTAGGCGTATTTCTTTACGTCATATTCTTGACCATTGGTTGGGTCTTGATGCTATA
>JAICVG010000235.1 GCA_025935445.1 Nitrososphaera sp.
CAACCAAATTAACTATGTTCTTCTGCATCTTCATTTGGCAGGCAAGCACGACGCCAAGCCGTCGCATGATGAGCTAAAGGATTGGCTACACAGTGGCCAAGTAGACGTGCTCAGAATGAACAAATAGAATCATGGATCTACAGGCGAATGCATGCGTACGCGAGCGCAGCACAGCATTTACTTTTTTTTATCCATTGAAGATTTTACAAATTATCAAAGTTTGACAGATCACATAGATAATCAAGAAGTCGAAGAATGGCATTCCAGTCAATAGCAGCTCCTAATTGCAATTATGAGGATTCATTCCTGGTCTTGCATTCGCAATCAGTATCTTGGTGTCGCCGTGAATACATAGAGAGTACTATTTTGGTTGCTGAGGGAAGGAAAGCAGCTCGAAATTTTTCTTATCTTGGTCTGAGAGCCTTCATGGCGTTTTTCATCTGTATAATATGCTGTCTAGGAGGGCGAGTGAGCGGAGAGAAGCAGACTTGCCTTTTGGCTTACTATCGATAATATGACAGGGCTCTAGTTTCTTCAGGCTTCCTCTCTCTTTGAGTTCTTATCTTCTTTACGCCCTCTTCGAAGTGACGCATCATCACATGTGCTTCTGATGCATGCTTTGCTGCTTCTTCTGGCGTAGGGTACTTTGCCAGATATTCATGTAGCACAAGAGACACAGCAGTATTTACTATGGCAGCGGCGTCAGCTCCACTAAAACCATCTGTTATGTCTGCTATTTTGTCGAGATCGACATCCGTCCCTACTGGCTTGTCGGTAGCATAAATTTCAAGTATTCTTTTTCTTGTTCGTCTGTCAGGATTCGGTACAAATACTATTCTATCAAATCTTCCAGGTCTCAATAACGCAGTATCTATCATATCTGGCCTGTTGGTAGCTGCAAGCACGACGACTCCGTGTAATTCGCTTATTCCATCTAGCTCAGTGAGGATCTGCGATATTACCCTATCATTCGTTCCTATACTGCCACCACCCATTTCGCCTCCCATCCCTCCTCCTCTTGCCATCGCAATCGAATCGATCTCGTCAAAGAAGATAACACATGGAGCTGCCTGCCTTGCCCTCCGAAAGATCTCACGAATTCCGCGTTCGGATTCGCCAACCCACTTGCTCAAAAGTTCAGGCCCCTTTACTGATATGAAATTAGCTTCAGATTCTGTTGCCACAGCCTTTGCAAGCATAGTCTTGCCAGTTCCTGACGGTCCATGCAGCAAAATACCTTTTGGAACAGTGTGACCTATCTTTGCATATAACTCAGGGTATCTGAGCGGCCACTCGACTGCTTCCTGTAATTCTCTTTTTACTCCTTCAAGCCCTCCAATATCTTCCCATTTTACATCAGGAGATTCCAAGAAGACCTCTCTCATGGCTGAAGGCATGACATCCTTTATTGCCTGATTAAAGTCATTCTGCGTTATAATCAGCTTGTCGAGTGTTTCTGGCGGCAATTTCTCATCTTCTAGATTGAGGTCTGGCAACAATCTTCGAAGACACTTCATGGCTGCTTCTTTACAGAGGTATTCCAGATCTGCGCCAACAAAACCATGTGTAACTGCTGCTATTTTCTTCTGGTCTACATCTGTATCAAGGGGCATGTTGCGGCTATGAATCTGAAGAATCTCCAAACGTCCATTCTTGTCTGGTACTTTAATCTCAATTTCTCTGTCGAATCTCCCAGGTCTTCTCAAAGCAGGATCAAGTGCATTTTGTCTGTTAGTTGCAGCAATAACAATGACTTTGCCTCTGCCTTCAAGCCCATCCATAAGTGACAACATTTGCGAAACAACTCTTCTCTCAACTTCTCCCATTACCTCTTCTCTTTTTGGAGCAATAGAGTCGATCTCGTCGATGAAAATGATGGTTGGAGCTTTCTCTCTTGCCTCTTTGAATATCTCTCTCAAGCGTGCCTCTGATTCTCCATAGAATTTGCTCATGATCTCAGGTCCTGATATGCTGATAAAGTGAGAATTGCTCTCGCTTGCAACCGCCTTGGCTAACAGTGTCTTGCCAGTGCCTGGAGGACCGAAAAGGAGTACACCCTTGGGTGCCTCTATCCCAAGTTTCTCAAATATTTCTGGGTGTCTTAGGGGCAACTCTATCATTTCTCTAACCTTTTGCATTTCGTCTCTTAGGCCGCCTATATCCTCGTAAGATACCTGAGGCATACCTCGTAATGCCTCATCCTTTTCAGTTATGGTGAACGTGGTCTTGTTGGTAACTATTGCAGCAGTGTCAACAGCAGGGGGCGGTGTTATCCCTATTATCTGAAAGGTTAGCCTTCCACCAAAATATGGAACCATCACGTTATCACCCTTGATCAGGGGCACGCTTTCAAGAGCATCTGCTAGATATCGCTCGTCTATTGGCGGTATGGCCTCAAGTGGAGATATAACCACTTTCTCCGCCGGGACAGCCTTGATTTTCCTTGCATTTATGGCATCTCCTATGCCTATGCCGGCATTATTTCTTACCAATCCATCTAGTCTGACGATTCCCTTTCCCTCATCAGAAGGGTAAAGTGGTAAGCATTTGACAACTGTCCTTCGTTTGCCCTTTATTTCTATAATGTCACCTGTACTTACTCCCAAAGAACCCATGGTATCATAGTCAATTCTTGCCGTACCCCTGCCGACATCGCGGGTATAGGCTTCTAGAACCTTTAGTGATACAATGTTATTATTCTGACTCATAAAATCTTTGCCTGCCTGCCTTTTACTGGCACGCAACTACTAATTAGTCTTTTCAATCTTATTCAATGCAATTTAAATAAGCATATAACACTGCAGAATCCTATATGGGAGTTTGCCCCCTTTTACACGGACTATATCCTTTACAGCATTTAGAATTGAGGTACGGCAATCAATATGTATTGCAATTACGCAAGCTGGAAGTAGCAGTGCTATTCAGTCCTATTTTATTTGATATCGCCGGATCTTTAAACGCTTTCTAATCAGCAAGTTCTATTTGTATTGCGCCAACTTGGCCGACCATATAAAAAACGTTATCAATCTGGATGATGTCGCCGGGGGATATTTTTCTGTGGCTTCTTTTTTGTCTTAGGGGAATCCCAAAGGGTCTTTCCTCCTCTCTAAATTTTAGCCAAATCCTGCCTGCATTCAATATATTTTTAAACTCACATTGCCAAACTAACTCATAAATGGTATCTAATGCCTGCCTACTAATTTTTTGAGCTCTTAGAATAGTACCAATGCTATCAGGCTCTGTGCAAAAGTACACTTTCGCTTCCATGTACTATTGATTATTGCTGTGTTAGCTCATAAATACAACAAAAGAGGCAAAACCCGATATTACTAGCATAGAGGTCTCTTGGCAATGAGGTGGTGATGGCGGACGAATAAGCAGATAGAAATACCATTGGTCTTTGGGCTCGATGTAAATTTGGCATAAGCTCAGAACAGATGTCTGTCTGCCTTTTCCCATGTAAAGGTTGGATTGTTTCTTCCAAAGTGGCCATA
>JAICVG010000031.1 GCA_025935445.1 Nitrososphaera sp.
AAATGTAAAGCTAAATGTCTGTCCTTGAGTCAGCAATGGATTAAAGTTTGGTGAGGAATTGAATTTGTTATCTGGCTGTCCATTGCTGCCCGATGTGACGGTATGCGGTTGTGAGTCATCATTCGTCCATGTTACTGTAGTGCCAACGCTAACTTGAATTGGATTTGGTGAGTATGCATCAGTAGTCAGGGTTGAAGCGCCGGAAACTATGGAAACGCTAGTACCGCCGCCTGCACTAGTTGCGTTTGTCCCTGTAGTATTGCCAGTAATACCTGTTGTTGCATTAGCACCTGTTGTTGCATTAGCACCTGTTGTTGCATTAGCACCTGTTGTTGCATTAGCACCTGTTGTTGCTGCTCCTCCTTGTGTTTGTGCAGCGCCTCCACCTCCACCACCTTGTCCTGCTGCTGCTGCAGTAACTGTAATCTCACCTGCCATATATGGGTGGACCATGCAATGATAGGGAATTGTCTGGCCCTCGCTTACACCCTGAAGTTCAACTGCAGTTGATTCTTCGCCTCCATTGATAATACTTGTATCAAACAACTGTCCTGACTGTGGATCTTGGGCACCATTACCAGAAGTGGCAGTATGAGGAACTGTATCTTCGTTGTGCCAAACTACCTTATTGCCAACAGGCACCTGTGCCGTGTCTGGATCATAATCGGGGCTCCCCTGTACTGCTGAGCCTTGAAGTATTGTGATGGTAGTGGTGCCTGCTCCGGTTGAAGCAGCTCCTCCTCCACCTTGTTGTTGTGCAGCTCCTCCTCCACCTTGTTGTTGTGCAGCTACTCCTCCCCCACTACTGCCAGGCTCATTTCCACTCGAGGCTGGCGGAAGAGGCTGATAGTAAGGCGAATCGATTCTATCTTCTTGAGGGGTTGCAGCTGTAAAGGAGGTGTAAGTGATATAGCCGGTAATCGCACCCAGTACAAGAATTACAGGAAAGGCGATTTTTCCGGGTTTACCCATAATTGCTAGTCGCTAGCCAATATCCCCTTAATAACTTCTTCTGGATCAAGACTATATTTCAAGATATCGTGCATTTCCTAGAGATGGTATATCAAAAAATGGTCACCTGCAAGAGCTGCCATAGAAAATTTCTAATACCTTCAGTTGACACCAGCAGGCAGGAGATATCGCGTGATATGGTAGGAGCAACTTTTGCCCTCATTTGTCCGTTTTGCATAACACACGCCATCTATGCCGCATACGACTTGGAATAGCCTTTTATCCTGGACGTAAGAAGACACACTGTCTGTGCGGATGGATGGTAACAACAATAACCCTTCTTCTCTGAATTGCACACTGTGCGGCAGCAGCCTTACTTTTCGTTATAGGCCGATGCCTGAATGGAATATCTCCGGCCTAATATGTGGTCAGTGTTATAACAAGAAGTTATTTGAGCACTACATTGCACCTTACAAGAAGACATCACAAAAGGGTAGCAAAGACTAAATACTAACTTTTGCTTCCTTCATATATATGCCAACTGGATACATTCTAGTGAACTGCACGCTCGGCTCCGAGGAAAAGATAATTAATGAAATTGCAAAGCTACCCGACGCCAAAGAAGTACGGGGTACATATGGCGTTCATGATATTTTTGTCAAGGTCAAGTCAGAGAACACCGAGTCAATGAACCACACAATTACAAACAAGATACGCAAGATTCCCGGCATTACGTCAACTGTAACGCTTGTCGTCATTGAAGAGCAGGGTGGCAAGGGCTAGATTAGACCAGCTCTTTCTTCCTGTCATCTGACCTTACTCTCTTTATTTCATAAAAGATCATTCCCGAACTTGCCGCAACTATTGTCCAGCCAGCCGTTCCAATTGCAGCATAGCTAGAATAATCTTCAAGCAAGAGTGCGATGCCCGTAATTGCAATTCCTGCAAACCAGATTGTGACCAGAATATGTATCTGCATTGCCTTTAGCCCCTTATGTCTTCATCAAAGCCGAAAAAGTGTTTGAGCGTCTTGCCACACCTAGTGCAGTTGCAGAATTCAACAAATTGGAATTCCTCATACTTTCGGTAAACAAATGACTCTTTATGGTTGCAGAACATTTGTCGCAGGGCTTGGAGCATATATGCTATTGGTAGGGAGGCTAAGTTCATTATTACTATTTCGTTGATATATGGGGCTTCATTATTCAACATGCTTGTTGGGCCCGTAGCGTAGTCAGGATATCGCGGCGGTCTTCGGAACCGCAGGTCAGGGGATCGAAGCCCCTCGGGCCCGTTCTTTTTCTTGCTTTTTCGTTACTAGTTATGAAGATGTAGCGCGTTTATCGCCCTATATTCAGCGGTATTCTTAACCATGCTATCCCCACTGTTGCAGCTGGCTGCAATGATTCCAACTGCGTGCGGTTTTTTCCTCCTTCCTTACGAAATGGTTACGGACGGTGGTTGTTGTTGTTCATGCAATCGATTCCTCTTGTATTGATGTTGGTGTTTCACTAGCAGCATTCGACTCTTCTATTAGCCTTCGGCGTCTGCATCATAGTCATCAAAAGCGCTTGTTCCGCCAACACTTACTCCCTCGTCAAATGTTCCTTCTCCTCCGCTTGTTGTATTAGTACTGTTACCTTGCGTGCCACCACCTAATTCCCCAAGTGCCGAATTCAATTGCATCAGTGCGCCTTGTGTGTCACCAACTTGTAGGGCGATACATGCTTCTTCTATGAAGTCTCTTACTATTGATGATGTTGATTGATTTCCTCCTCCTTCTGCTGTAGTAGAAGTGGTATTCATGTCGGTAGTAGCACTACCACCACCACCAGTTGTCGTAGTAGCGTTCTGGCCGCCACCCACTGTTTGTATTGGAGCACAAGCTGTTGGCTCTGCATCACCAGCGCCAGCTTGTCCAGTAGTAGTATCATTAAGAGTAGCAGCACCTGTGTCTGCCGGCTGGGCACCAGATCCTCCTTGGCCACCTTGCTCTGTTTCAAGGCCTTCCAGCGATCCTTGCGCGCTTGCATCATTTGGTGCGCTTATAGCTATCAATGACACCACGCTTAGTGAAAGCAGCATAAGCCCCAAAGTTGCAGGTACGGTCTTCTTTTTGTTCTGTGATGCCATGAGAAGATGAAAAGATCAAGGCTTTTAACGGTTGTAGTTTCTAGTTACTGCATTTAGTAATAACTGTCTCTACTATGGAAAATCTAAATGAATCCTAATTCCTTATCTAAAAAAGAGTAGGAGCAGGAATCTCTCCTTCTACCCACCAAATGCAATACAACGCGGGGCATTTCAATCTCTCTGTAATCAACCTTTGAGTGTATTCTATGTGTATTGCCTCCTGCTGCTTTTCTTTTTCTTTTATTTTTAAAATGCTTGCAACTTATCCGCATCTGTAGGAGCATGGTGATGATGCTATAAACACACCGACACTTAACCTCCTTAGGTTCGCTCAAGCTCAGAAAGAGAGAGCGGAAAAAGGAGAATACTTTTTCGTAGCGTTTATCATGTATTACAAAGGTATGACAAGCAAGAAATAATAGTATTCTTGCCGGCTAATTACCGATAAAGAATAATCTGCAGCTCTTTTAATATGCTATGTTTGTATTGGAGGATGTGCCAAGAGGAGTAAAGAAAGGCGTTAGCAAACAAAAGTTTGAAAGGACCGTAAACAAAATAAAACGTAAAGGCAGTGCAAAGAATCCTTATGCAGTAGCAAATGCAAATCTGCGACGCAAGAGTAACAGCAGAAAAAAATCACGCAAGTAATTCTATTCATAGCTTGTCAAGCGTTTCAAGCTGTTAGCAGACTTGTTGATTCCTATGTAGGATCTATATCTCCTAATGCACAACACATACGGACACCTCCAATAAAGAGCTCAAAAATGCCAAGACAAGGTACAAACCAAGAGTATATCTACTTCCGAGAAAGCTAGCCAGGCACCTCCGCAGTCAAGCAGCTAAATATTCTCCCTCCGTACAATTAGGACATTTGCTAGGCGAAGGGCTACCTCACATTCAGAAGACAAGCATCCACAGTCGGCGCATCTTATTTTTCATACCCTGACAATCACGTAATTAAATAAAATAGGCTCAGCGAGGAGCATAAAAAATGACAAGGGTGCCAATGATAGCAACTATCGAGCCTATAATCTCGTATGTATCAGGCTTCTTTTTATCAACTATTCTGCCCCAAATGATTGTAGATACTATGAATATGCCGCCATATGCTGCATATACTCTACGAAATTCGGCGGGTTGTAAAGTCAGGATTATCCCATAGACAAAGAGAATGATTCCGCCCAAAGCGCCTAGTGCAATAGTTTTCTTTTCCCGTAGCCACAGCCATGTGCTGCTGTTATTGTTCTTGCCATACTCTACTGCTAAATGTAGTCCTCTGATTTGATCCCTCATCTGATAAACTCGAGGCTCTGAAATATCTGCTGTACTGGTGGTGGAGGACTACCTGAGGGTGTTGCTACTGCAGGACCTTCGTAGGTGACAAACTCACCTGACACGATCTGTCTTAGTCCAGGTTGTGGATTCTCTGGAATAGTCGTCAGAATTGAATAACTCCTCATATCTCCGAGTCCAAGACTGAGCTGATATGTCATTTCTACAAGTTTGGCCGGCGCCGTTCTTATTGTTGTATTTGGATCTTCTGGACTAGTGATATTGATTGTGAGGTCTGTGCTATTTATAATCTGGATGTTAGTATAATTACGTCCTTGCATTTCCTCTACCATAAACGCCAAAAAATCATCTGGTGTAATGTTGGCTGGATCCTCAATGACCTCAAATTCAGGTCTGTGGCTTAAGCGATCGTGTAGAATTTCTACGGAACTTTCAGAGTCTTCGCAGTTATACATTCCTCCAGTACTGGGCACTGCCTCTTGCTGTGGGCAAATTATGGCCAGTATCAAAAAACCTGCCTCGTTCGCAATACGAAAGTTAGGAAGATGTAAATTGTCAATGTCCTGTACTACCCAGTCATATGGCACCTGCATTCTAAATCCGTCCGCTGTGTTTTGGAATGTCCCGTTCTGAATCATTGCAGGTATGCTGGTCAGTTGTTGTGCTCTTGCTATTCCTACATTGGGACCAAAAAGAAAAACAACAGTAGCAATTGCTGTTAGAACTATTATCATTATCATCATTATTTCCACTGTGGATGAGAGCGATAGTGACCGCCTTATTGCCTCCAGAACACTATACACATCCCAGAGCGAGATAAGGTTATGGATTAATAATAATTATTCTCTATTGGTTAAAACTGATCCCGCCTGTTTGGGTATAAGTATCTATTGTCATTTAACCCTATAGAATAGGGCAGTAGCATCAGCCTCAAATACGGTGCTTATATGAAAGATATTTCTAAAAGATGAAAACCAAATTAATAATTTAATAGGACAGCTTTTCAATTGTATGAAAAATTGAAGCCTATGTCCGAGGATAAGATTGCTAATTTCTTTTCACAAAGTACTCTGACAGCAAAAAAGTATGGTATAATCCTATGCTTCCTATGCTCGCCTTTTTAGGGCTCTTGTAACATTTAGTGATTTTACTTAAGGATATCCTTTATGACGCATCACTTGACCACTTGAAGATCCTCCACCAACTTATCTATGCTTGTGACCGTTTTGCCCTCGTTGTCGGCAATTTGCTGCAAGGCTGGTGGATTCTCCATGTAATTAGGAATCCGTGCAGTTATCCTCTCTTGGTAGGTAGGAACATGCTCGTTTTGATAAAAAACACCAATCGGTATCTTGTTACCCCACTCATTTGACTTTTCAATCACTTGGGACATTTTCTGATTTATCTCATCAGGGCTATGCACCTCACCATCGTACCCTGTTTCTTCCAGCTTATACATCCTCGGCATAGCTTTGCCCGCTTTCGGATCAATGTTGTCAAGCCCTTGGAACCATTCCTTGGTATTGATATCATTATACGTAGGGCATGGCTGTAACACGTCTATGAATGCAAGTCCATTATGGGAAACTGCCTTCTTGATCAATTCCTTCAGGTGACGGACGTCGTAGGAATAGCCTCGTGCAAGAAAAGTAAAGCCTGCAACAAGCGCAAGAGCTATCGGATTGACAGAATTATTAACATTTGGCTGCGGCAGCGATTTTGTCTTCATGCCCAGCTTGAGCGTGGGCGCAGCCTGCCCCTTTGTCAACCCATATACAGCGTTATTGAATATGATGTAGACCATATCGACGTTTCTGCGCCCTGCGCTCACGAGATGACCCGCACCAATTCCAAGGCCATCACCGTCTCCCCCAACAGCAATAACCTCAAGCTCAGGATTTGCAAGTTTGGCTCCCTGTGCGAATGGCAGCACTCTGCCATGCAGTGTGTGGATGCCGTTTGTCTTGATAAAATGCGGCGTTTTACCAGAGCATCCAATGCCGGAAAATATCGTGGTCCTGTATGGTGGAACCTGTAGATCTGCAAGTGCCATCTGGATGGCATTCAATATTCCGAAGTCGCCACAGCCCGGGCACCAATCGTTGTGAACATCTGTCTTGTAATCTGATAGTTTAAGCGCCACTTCTCAACACTTGCCTCCTTGGAGCATCTCCACGTATTATTCTCTTTACACCATTATAAACCTCGTCAAGTGACATCGGTCTGCCGTTATATTTTACGATATGGTAGTTGGCTTCTAGGCCGGTATGCTGGCGCACCAGGGAGCCCAGTTGACCACTGTAATTCATCTCTATGTTGATCACCGTCTTGGCATCTTTTAGCATCAACTTGACTAGCTCTGATGGGAATGGGTGCATGAGGCGAACTTGGATATACTTGACCTTCACGCCTTCGGCTGCCAGTTTGTCCAATGCGTCCAATATCGCGCCCTTAGTTGAGCCCCAGCTGATTATGACTATGTCGCCGCTGCCATATGCCACTGCTTTATCTTCGTCTGATATTTCCTTTATCGCAACATCTAGCTTAGTCATTCTCTTGTCCATCATCTGGACCCTTATTTCCGGGTCTTCAGTAATATGTCCCTCCTGCGTATGCTCATCTCCGCTGTTCCAGAAAATCGCATTCTTGGTGCCAAGCACTACCATTGGGCTTATTGGATTGTTGGACAGCTTGAAGCGAAGGTAGTTGCCGGCTACCCCTTTGTCTTCCTCTGTTATCTGCTTTACCCGCAAGCCCCTGTCAATTGCAACCTTGTTGACGTTAAAGTTCTTGCAAGTGATGAGGCTATTTGCTATTGCCTTGTCCAGCATGTGTATCACTGGCATCTGGTAGCGGTCTGCAAAGTTAAACACCTTTATAGTATCGTAAAAGCTCTCCTCGATGTCGCCTGATGCAAGCACTATCCTTGGGAACTCGCCATGGCCGGCATTAATTGCAAAGTTCAAGTCTCCCTGCTCGTGGCGCGTCGGGAGACCTGTCGAAGGACCTGTTCTCTGATAGAGGGAGATCACTACTGGCACTTCGTTCATACCGGCCCAGCCAAGCGCTTCAGCCATCAGTGAAAATCCCGGGCCTGATGTTGCAGTTGCAGTGCGGACACCGGTAAGGGCACTGCCAATCGCCATCGTGATGGCTGCTATTTCATCCTCTGTCTGTATGACAACAGTCGAGCCTTTCTTGCCGGAATCGTAGAGATCCAGTATCTCGTTTGCCTCAAGAAATTCACTATCATCTGACGCAGGAGTAATCGGATAGTAGGTCTGGAAGCGGCAGCCTGCGACCATCTTGCCTAGAGCAGACGACTGATTGCCCTGCACTATTATCATGTCCGGCTGGGCAGGCATTGTCTTTAGACGGTAGCTAAAGTTGCTCTCTGCAAATTTTGCCTTGGCATAGTTGTATGTGTGTATAGAAGCCTGTACGTTTAGGTCAGCTACTTTCTTTTTTGTGCGAAAGATGAATTGAATGGCCCTTGCTAACACTTGGCTATCAAAATCCATTATTGCCATCGAAGCCGAAAGCGCCATGACATTTACCATACGGGTCAGCCTGCTGAGTGCAGGATCGTTTGCCTTTTGGGCAAACTCTTGCAAGAGCTGAAAGAATGGCATAGGGAACAAGATCGCGCCACGTCTTTTGGCGTGCTCGAGTGCATCCTGCACTGTAAATCCTAGGCCTGCCTTTTGCAGCGCCTTTTTAATACGTGCTGCGGCGGGGTCGTCAACGGTTGGCACCTCGTCAAGCAAGGTCTTGACGATGTCTGAATCGTAGATTATAGCACCACTTGCAGTTACCTCTTCAAAGTGGCGAAAGATGGTTTCAGCATCAAACGAAACGAGCATGTTGATCTCGTCAACATGAGAATGCAAAGGTTTGTCGCTAACCCTTACGGTAAAGTAGCTGTGCTCGCCCTTGATGTTGGAATAGTATTCCCTCTTGCCAAATAGTTGCAGACCTCCTGTAGCGCAGGCACGGGAAAAAATGTTCGCAGCAGAATCGACTCCGCTTCCTTGGGCTCCACCTATTACCCAACTCAACGAATTCGTAACGGTTTTTTCCAACTTGAATTCCTTCACGCGTCCTTCTTTTAATGCTTTAGAACTATCCGCCACCGGTCGCAGCATCGTAGAGGCAGCATTCGCATGAATCCTTCTGACCGCAGTAAGGGCAGACGCACATACATG
>JAICVG010000295.1 GCA_025935445.1 Nitrososphaera sp.
ACAAAATACAACTGTGAATCTAAAGCACATCGCTTTGCAGCTGTGTACCTGTACGTGGATCGAGATAATGACTGGCGCTGGCATCATAGTCTATATGCTATACCTTGGCAACTATACTCTTGCAGCTATAACTGTGGCGGTGTTTGCACCATTGATCGGCTTTCATTTTGCTGTCAGCAAAATACGACATAGCAATGTAGAATGGAACTCGAGGAGGACAGTTAAGTTACGTTACGTCGCTAAAACACAAGCTCGTCAGTTGAAAGCGTCCGGGCGCAATATCTACACTTGAGCACCACTTTTTCCTTGTCGATGACATCTATTAGAGACCTTATTTCTTCGCCGCTATTTGTAATGCATTTTAGGTTAGGACACTTGAAGATCCCGACTATTGAATGGGGCATCTGGATCTTACGCTTTTCCAGAAGCTTATAATCGCGGATGATGTTGATTGTTGACCGCGGGGCAATGAGTGCAAGCTTGTTGGTTTCACCTGTTTCCAGAAATCTGTTTTCGACCTTTATGATGTCCTTCTTGCCATGTTTGCTACTTGGCACATTGAGTGCGACAGTGATCACGTTGCCCTCCTTGCCAGTGATGCTCAGTGCTCGCAAAACCAGAAGTGCCTTACCTGCTTCAATATGATCTATTACTGTGCCGTCTTTTATTCTGCGCACAAGAAGCCGGCTCGTATCAGACATTTCTGGTGTCAATGCAGTGTGCTGCTAAGTATAATATCAGCATACCGATAAATTAGCAGACAGAAGAGCTCTAACGATACATTGATTATTCCGCTGCACTAATAGCTACTTTGTGGGATTATTCAAACGCTGGAAACCAAAAGGAAAAATGTACAGTCTGAGATGCACTCAGTGCGGTGCAGGATTCTTGTCCAGCTATAACCTTGAAGCCCCTATATGCGGCAAGTGCCTCCAAAAGGCCAAATCTTTAGAGTCTACTGTAGATCACGAAAAGGCCTGTATTAAATGCGGCACACAAGGCGTAATCTATGGCAAAGAATACTGCCATTCGTGCTACTTTGGATTTCAGAGGAAGAATTGACCCGATGCACGGAAGGTTTGTAGAAACTGTATATGAGATATTAGCAGATGCTGCAATAGCCTAGAATACATGTTTGTCTTTATCTCAGGGTATCTTGCATACAATACAGAAAATTTGATTGTTCAGGATGAGACTTTTTAGCTTAGGGGAGACACTAAAGTTTTCTCATTTATTACCGTAACATGATTTTTTTGTGTTACCAAAAAAAGAGGGATACTATATGGTGCTATGAAACTTAAAAGAAATCAGAGGCCCGATAAGCTTTAGCCAAATGTGAAGGTGTATATCTGGAATCCTCTGCCTGCAACATCGATTGCTATCTGGTGGTTGCCATACTCTTCATGCTCTACAACGTTATAGAGCCTTTGGCCATCTATTTTGACCGTGCCGTCCTCAGAGATATCCGTGCCGCTTGAACTGTCGTCTAATGGTGAGTTGTCCTCCAAAATGTGGAGCTCGCCCTTGCCTCCTGCAACGATGTTGACTGCCTTAGCAGAGTATGATAGTACAATGCGTCCAACTTCACTCTGAAGTTCCACATGGTCGGCATTATTTTTCCATTCACCGGCAAGATATATCCTATTGGGCGCAATCTTGGTATCGTCAGGGACCGTGTAATTGACTACCTGATCTGGTTGGTACCCTTCCGAGTTTCCAAGTGGTGCCCTTGAGTACTCATAGCCAAAGTACAGCTCAGGTGTATTGATCCTATCGAAGTTGACACTCTGCGAACTTTCGGGATTGCTTATTGATTGATCAATTGTGACATTTGCACCGATGTATTGTGTGCGCTCTGCAAGGAGTGATTGGATGACTTTTTCGGTTTCAGCATATGCGCCTTCTCCGATGTGATCGTAACGAATGTAACCCTCATTATCAATCAGATATTTTCGCGGCCAATAGCGATTTTCATATGCCTCCCATGTGCCCTTTTCGTTATCCTGCGCTACAGGATACTTGATGTCAAATTTCTCAACTGCCGCCTTGACATTGTTATAGTCTTTTTCAAACTCAAATTCTGGCGTGTGTACTCCCACAATCACTAGACCGTTATCTGCATATTTTTCATGCCATGCGTTCAAGTATGGAATAGTTCGGATGCAGTTGATGCAACTGTACGTCCAGAAATCAACCAGTACCACCTTGCCCCTCAGGTCTGCAAGCGTTATTGGCTCCGAGTTGATGTAGCCGTTGACATTTGTTAGCTCTGGAGCCAGCTTAAACTGCGACTTGTCTATTTGCACTCTAGTTATTGTGCCATTATCTTCAACTATTGTGGCAGGAACAAAACTCTTCTGCTGGCCTGAGACACCATTATTGAGCTCAGGGCTGTTAAAGTATACTCCAAAGCCGACAATAAGCGCCACCACTCCAACGCCTACTATGAGTGCACTCAGGTTGTCCGTATTCATGGTCCTCCTCTCATCCTCCTTGCAAGTTAATTATCTCGTTTGCGAGTGGAAAGTTGCCGATTACGCTCAGTTGATTTGTCAGAACAAGGATACCAAGTATGATCAGTATCGCACCCATTAGAGGGTTGAAATATTTAAGATGCTTGACCATCTTGCGAATTATCTTTGTTGATTGCGAAAA
>JAICVG010000260.1 GCA_025935445.1 Nitrososphaera sp.
AAGTCGGCCTTTAATGTAGTTGAGCCCGTTATCTTTGCTGCAGTCTTTTTCATTGCCCTGCCAAGGACAGTTATCCTAAAGCCATCTACAGCCAGAGTGTAGGCTACTGCTGCAAAGCCAATGATGCCTGGAGTAACAACTACAACTGAAACTGAATCTGTAGTTGAGGATGCAAGCCTAATGATCGCCTCAATGATGAAAAATATTGCAACTACAAAAAGAGCAATGCCGCCGATGAATCCTCCAATGGTCTCGATCTTGCCGTGTCCATAAGTATGGTCGATATCCTTTGGCTTGAGAGCCAGTCTGACGGCTATTATCAATATTGCTGTGACTACAGCGTCGAGCAGCGCATGAGTACTATCTGTTATGAGGGCGAGGCTGTTTGTGAAAAGGCCAGCAGTAAATTCAAACACAAAAACAGAGACAATGGCTACAAGTGACATTCGTAAGGCGCTTCTCTTTATGGCCTGAACATCAGATATTGTTGTTGTTGTTAACCGCCGCCGTCCTGCCACTGTCAACAAAAATATGGTAGAGTTTATTATTTAGGCATTTACGTTTCCACTAACTAGTAAAATTAGTACGAGGTAAAAACAATAATGCTACTACTAATCGTAAAATAATAATATTAATGATAATTATAATGATAATAATAAAAAAG
Source organism: Nitrososphaera sp. (assembly GCA_025935445.1). Lineage (GTDB taxonomy): Archaea > Thermoproteota > Nitrososphaeria > Nitrososphaerales > Nitrososphaeraceae > Nitrososphaera. The sequence continues at coordinate 665 of JAICVG010000260.1, forward strand.
TGGTGTGAATCTAACTCAAGTCCAGATGACTTTTTAGATTCTTGTATCTGTTTCTAACGGTCACTTCTGTAACGCCGGCTGCTTCAGCGATATCTGTCTGAGTCTTACTCTCGCCTGTATTAAGGCATGCGAGATACAGCACCGATGCTGCAAGTCCCATTGGATCCTTGCCTGCAGATATTCCACTTTTAGTCACGTTCTTCATTATTCCTATAGCGATGCGCTTTGTGCGCTCACTTAGGGTGGCTTTGTTTGATACCTTGACTATACACTTTAGCGGGTCGACCAAGGGGATTTTGAGATCAAGTTCCATTACCACGAGTCTATATATTCTTGCCAGATCCTTACGCTTGATGTTACCAGTGGCTGCGATGTCCTTTAGTGTCCTAGCAGCACCAGTCTCTCTGCATGCGATGTAAAGCGCTGCGCCTACCATTGCAGAGATTGTTCTTCCCCTGACAAGGCCCCGTTCCTGAGCCTTTCTGTAAATGTATGCAGTTTTTTCAATTACTGCGTCTGATACTCCAAGCTTGTCCTTGAGCCTGTCAAGCTCAGAGAATGCTTGCCTGAGGTTTCTGTCAGTTGGGGAGTGAGCCTGTGTACGAAAGTCCCAGGCTCTGAGTCTACCCATCGTTGAACGCATGGCACCGTCTAGTATGCGGCCGCTGGCATCCTTGTCAGTTCTACCTATTACAGTAGACAGACCCATATCGTGACGCGCTAATGAGCGTGGAATTCCTGTCCTGCTCCTATCATTTACCTCCTCAGAGGTAAAAGCGCGCCATTCTGGGCGGCTTTCCTGAGCTCGGTCTGATAGCACAAGACCGCAATTCCTGCAAATGACTTCGCCCGATTCTGCGTCTGTGACCGTCTGAGCGGATTTGCATATACTACATAACATTGCGGTTTGCATATTTGCTAGAATGAGGTAACATTATTATGGTGATTCATCCTAATAAAGGATACTGATCCATAAAAATTTTTTATATGAGATACTTTCTATCAGTAATTGAGCTGCAAGGCGCTATTTGTTCCAAATTTATTTAGGATTGGCTACTTTTAGGAGATATTCTGCATTGTATAACCTTTGACAGCTTTGATGATAGGCTGAGGTATAGATTGTACTTGATAATACTATCATGAGATTGATACCTATCACACAGAGACAGTCTAATTTGAGTCCCCTCATTAAGAGTTAGATTTTCTCTATCTTTTCTTATATTAGAATCTATAGCAATACCTTCACCCCCACCTTTCCTCTAAAGGCACAAGAGGAAGAGCGGTAAGGACCTTCTTCTTCTAAGTTGTTGCTGTAGTTCTTCTTGTTGTTGTTTTTCTGGTTTTAGGCTGCAACCTAGCTGGGGCCATTACAGTGACTTGACGCGCAAGTTTATGGAAGGGCATATTGTAGTCTGGCAGAGCAAGCGGCACAGTCTTGTTACTGAATATGGCATAGGTCTTGCCATCATAAGTGCACTTGATTATCGGGAGAGCCTTCATACCTACTACAACATCTGCAACTTTGTAATATTCTATCAACCTGCGACTTTCATATACTGTCTCATTCTTTCGCCGGAACCTCTTTTTGCCCATAAACTTGAATGCAAGTACTATGTGTCTCTCTGGGTAGATGCCAAACATATTGCGAACTATCAAGCAGCGCTCTATCTGATCCAGCGGCACATACAATATATCACTCGTTCCTGATTTTGCCTCAATCGTCAGCAGGATGCCGGCGTCGTTGTTAACTGCCACAATATCTGGAAGGCCTGTACTGCTGCCGCCCAATCGCCGGGCACGCCACTGCCCATTATTTAGCCTCTGAACAAGAGTATGCTCGTAGTTGTAGCCTCGGCTGCGGCGGATGTTTCCCAATCAGCTATACCGTTGTTTAACTCGTATCTTTAAATTTATCTTTAGCAAGTGTTTTTATTTGAAGTCGCCGCCAACAAAGTTAACGGTAGTGTGTTTGTACAAATGTCATCATCATCGTCATCAGCAGGTATACAAGGCTCACTTGAAGAGATAGACAAAAGCCTCAAGGATGTACAAGATAGGCGGGAGAAATTGATCAAGGGCACACGTGACGTTGTCATGTTATGCAGCAAATCAATAGTAGCCATGCATCACAGCCAGCTAGAAGACGCAAAGAGCAAGATGGATCAGGCAAAAGCAATGCTTGAAGAGTTCAGAAAATACGCAGGGCATGATCTCTATCGATACATAGCGGTGGCTGAGCAGGAGCTTGTAGAAGCCTACGCATTGAAGTCGCTGATGGATGACAAGCCAATGCCCTCTATGAGAGAGCTCGATGTCACAGGTGAGTCATATCTTACAGGGCTGCTTGATTGTGTAGGCGAGATAAAGCGCCTTGTTTATGATAGGATGCGATCGGAGAAAGGAAAAGATGCTGAGAAACTATTTGCAACAATGGAAGAGATCTATAATGCTAT
>JAICVG010000209.1 GCA_025935445.1 Nitrososphaera sp.
ACTCTAGGTGCTAAATAGAAATGGATCCTCCCTACATTTGCTATCTTGAACTCAAGCCTGAGTGGCATTTTACTTGAATACTCGGCTGTCACTGAGCCACCCATTGATACTACCGCCTTGGTTATCTTAGACAAATAGTCAATGCTGTATGTAGCCTTGCTTTCTTCCTTGGCTTCAAGCTCTTCAAGCCCTTCACTCCCCGCCTCAAGAGTAATCTCAGCTTCGCCGGAGTCTCCCCTCCCAGAGAAAGTTATCCTGCCTGATTTTGATTCAATAGAGATGTATTCAGAGACTACCTGAACATCAGACAACACTTTGTCAAACGCTATTGCTGTGAATACAACTTTGGAGTTAAAGTTGAGCTTTGGAAGCGGGGTGGAGCTTGCTGAGCTCTCTATCAGGCGGCTCTTATATTCCCGCTTGTAACTATTTGACATTTTTAGATGCAGCATACTATCGTCGCCAATGCTGATTTCAACTGCGTCCCTCTTGTCAGCCCTTTTTATAAGCTTTGAAAATTCGTCGACTCTGATTCCGAATTTTACCAAGCTATCGCATTCATACTTTTCAAATGCGTGGTTGGGCCAATGAATATCTATAAGTGCAATATGCGAGGGGTCCATGCCTCTAAAAGAGATGCCCTCTGCCGCAGCTTCAAAAGTCGCCTCATCTACAAGGGTCGAGATTGCAGAGGCCACAGCCTTCCATTCGTCTGGTGACTTGCTTCTAGCTACAAAAACCAAATTCATCTATTTGGCAGCGCTATTTGGATTTTAAACATTGCTCTCTTTTACACTGACCTTTTAAGTTATGGTCTTGTATATTACATGTGTTTGCACCCGACTTTTAAAATGGGTGGCTATACTCTTGTCGAAACCAGATTCAATTTGTATAAATTAGATATCTGTCCGGCCACAGCATACTTGTGAATTTTTCACCATTGAACATTATAGCCTACCAAAGAGGTGGTAATTGTAAAGAACTTTCAGAAGGTATTGACAAATTATAATATTTATTATTTCTTGTCTTCCAGAGATGAAATACCAATTGACAATTTTCTGACTATTTTTCCTTAACCATTTTGCTTGCAAGCAATTTTTCAGCGAAAAGGGCTGTCACAATCTCAGCCCGCTCCTCACAGATATTCTGCAAGGAATGCTCAAACAGACTATCAAGATAACGGCATCATTAAGAGATTATCGACGATCACGCCACTTCGATTAGAATGCAAGTAAGGCTGATCTACTTCCAATGACCATAATGTCGTACTAAATAGCAGAGAGAGATATTGGCGCGTGTGTGTAGTAGTCGACTAGGCGTAGTTGCGCCAAGTGTGGTTGCACTTTGTGCATCGATAAAATTGTGTGGTCGCTTCATCAGCGGATCTCGTCTGAAGCATCCACCAAAACGCGGTTCCATTCTTGCATTGTGGGCAGTCGATACTGGTGGTTGGAAGTGTCTCAACGCTATCACCATCCATGACCTTGAGAGAAACATCCTGAGTTGCCTTAGTGTTTAATTCTTTCCTGCCCTCTTCCTCAATTCTTTTAGTCTTAAAGCCGCATTTTGGGCAGACCATAGCCTCTTCTTCTGCAGGTGCAGGCTTCAAGCGTGTCTCGCATTTTGGACAAAAACGCAAAGCACGTGAACCTCGCTACTTTTTGACTGCAGATTTGACCATGCTGAGAAGCTCTTTGGAGTATTCCTGTGCAGACGTTGACGCATCCTGTATGACTTCCATTGGGTCTTTTCTCTTTGTCGCTACTCTCAACTGGTAGTCATTTGTAAGCGGGTGCTTTTGGATCACGCCCGCAAAATCTGTGCTCTTTTCCTTCAGTAATTCATGTTGAAGGATATACAAAACAGAGATATCTTCTTCGCGTATTTTTAGCTCAATTTCGTTATCTTTGACATCTGCAATTTCTACAAACATATGCGTTATAGAGACAACAACTACTTATTGAAGATATAAATGATACTTTTCTGCCAAATGGCAGACAGTTTCATTGACAGCGCGACCCTTGCCAAGTCACAGGAAAGCGTCAGGCCTGATCAACCACTTACTCTCAGTCTAAGCTTCAGAATACAAGGATCCATAAGGGAGACTTTTTCTCAGAAGAATTGGGAGCGAGCTTACAACAAGCATGATAAAGGCTTCATTATGAAGATTGAAATTGATCTTAAATCTGGCAGAAGAAGGATCGCGCTGATCAAGCTTGTGAGAAAGGCCGCTCTATTCTGGACACGCAATCCTAAGATACCATACAGGATATGGGTTTCGATAGTAAAGGATGACACACCATTCTACCCATTGACTGAGGAAGAAGCAAAGTCCTTGTTGTTTGATGTCAATAAGGTTATTGAACTGAAAGGCAGCGACCTTAATTCTGGCACCCACAAACTTTACACAGATATCAAGGTCTCATGGGGCAAACATGCATACACACAGGCAAATGAAATTAAGAGCAGGTCAAACGATATCGAATTGATGCGCATTGCTACCCCGTGATAGCAGTCTAGGTATATTGGTGACAGCGGCGTTAGACGATGGTTTATAAGATTTAAACGCGCTAATATCCTCATAGTGCAGACGAGTTTACCTGGCAAAGATGCCGAGCTATTCACAAGATTGCCAAACGGTAGGATAAAGTGCACGGCATGTGCAAGGCTGTGCGAGATACCAGAAGGTAAGATCGGCCTCTGTGGCATCCGGGGAGTTGTAAATGACAAGTTGCGATTGTTTGTCTATGGAAGAGTAATCGCCGGCCAGATAGACCCAATAGAGAAAAAGCCCGTGACCCATTACAGACCTGGCACTGACATATTTTCAATTTCTACTACAGGTTGTAACTGGCTTTGTCAATATTGCCAGAATTACGATATTTCCCAGAGGCGCAAGGTGGAAGGTACCGAAACGACGCCGGAACAGGTCGTAGAAAATGCTGCCTACTATGGCGCTCAGGGCATTGCGTACACGTACAATGAACCTTCAATTTTCATAGAGTTTGCAAGAGACTGCGGCATAGAAGCTCACAAGCGCGGAATATTCAATATCTTTGTGTCAAATGGCTATGATACTCCCGAATCTGTCAATATGATGAGGCAGTTCCTTGACTGCATCACAGTTGACTTTAAGGGAAGCGGCAAGCAAGAGTTTGTCAGACGCTATATAGGTATACCAAGCGCTGACCCTATCTTCCAGACACTCAAAGAAATTCGAGACAAGACAAAGATCCACGTCGAGATCACAGACCTTATAGTACCGCAGGTGGGCGACGACTTAGAAGCAGCAAGAAAGCTTTGCAGATTCGTGCATGATGAGCTTGGGCCTGATACTCCGATACATTTTCTGCGGTTCCACCCTGACTATAAAATGATGCAGTTTGACAATACACCCGTTGAAACACTTGAAAAACACTATGAAGTAGCAAAGCAAGAGGGCTTGACCTACGCATACCTTGGAAATGTTCCAGGTCATCCTTTGGAAGATACATACTGCCCAGAATGCAAGAGTGTAGTAATAGGGCGCTACGGCTTTAGCATTGACACGTGGAACCTTGACGCTAACAATTGTTGCAAAAACTGCGGCCACCAGATACCGATTATCGGCAAACTTCACAAAGTGAGAAAGAAGAACCACTTCCAGTTTATTCATTAGAACATTAATAACAGCAAGGATGGTTCTATGTTCCTGCACCTCAGCAGCTAAACAGAGTTACATATATTCATAACCTGATGTTTCCTGCATATCTGTACCATAATGATACAATAATCTAGGCAAATGAGACTGAGATGTTTTTAGACTAGTG
>JAICVG010000037.1 GCA_025935445.1 Nitrososphaera sp.
CTAGCTACGCTAATTAGCCTATTCAGCAGTCCAGTCAATTACAATGGTATACGGTTCACCGTATATGGGCTCGTTGGATATAATCAGAGCCCACATGGCAGTTGACGGTTATTATTAGAGAAATACTCCTCTTTGGATCTGATTTCTTATTCGATTGAAGTCAAATATATGACAACATATGAGATATATGACAGTAGAGAGACTTCAAAAATGTGCGAGGAAGGTGTAGAGTGTATGAGTTATAATAAACTGACACCAGAACAAGAAAGAGTCATCGTACATAAAGCGACAGAAGCTCCTTTCACTGGCGAATATGACAATTTTTATGAGGATGGAACATTTATCTGTCAAAGGTGCAATGCACCTCTGTTTTCATCCAAAAGCAAGTTTAACGCCGGATGTGGATGGCCAAGCTTTGATGAAAGCTTCCCAAATGCAATAAAGCGCGTGCTTGATCCTGATGGAATAAGAACAGAGATAGAGTGTACAAATTGTGGTGCGCATTTAGGACATGAATTTCATGGAGAAGGTTTGACAAATAAAAATACTCGAGATTGTGTCAATTCATTATCTATTCGTTTTATGCCAAAGGGAAAGGAGCTGCCAAAAATAATACATGGATGACAAGTCTGAGATCGCAACATTTGCTAATGGATGTTTCTGGTGCAGTGAAGCAATCTTCGAAAGACTCAAAGGTGTCAAATCTGTTCTACCTGGCTATTCAGGAGGAATAGTGGAAAATCCTTCCTATGACCAAGTATGCACAGGAAAAACCGGACATGCAGAATCAATTCAGATAGAATTTGATCCCAAAGTCTTACCTTTTGAAAAAATACTTGACATTTTCTGGCATACACACGATCCAACTACTCTTAATAGACAAGGTAATGATGTTGGTACACAATACCGATCTGCAATCTTTTATCATAACCAAAAACAAAAAGAGATTGCTGAGAAATCAAAAAGAGACCTTGAAAAGGAAGGGGTTTACAAAGATTCTATTGTGACAGAAATTACTCCTTTTAGAGAGTTTTATGTTGCAGAGGATTATCACAAAAATTACTATGATAACCATCAAGATGCGCCCTATTGCAATTTTATTATTGATCCCAAAGTGCGTAAATTGCTTATGAAGTATGGAAATCATGTAAAAGAAGAATACCAATAAAAAAATAGCTCCCAGAAAATGTGCCTTATATATTATTTGAGGAAAATAACAAACACTAATAGCAGTTAGTAAAATTGGATTTAGTAATTAGTATCTCTCCATTTCAAAAAATTACTGGTTACATTTTATACCGATTCTTACAAGAATAGACAGTTGATTATGTCTTGTTACCAATCTATGATTGGGACTGGTTTGATAAGCAATAAATTTAATAATCGTCATGCGTTCTATGAAGGAGTTTCAATTGTTTTGGTTGTTATTCCAAGATAAATCCAACGCTCTCAAACCCGTATGTCCAAATTGTGGTTTTTGTTGCTATTGCAGAGACTTCATCTGTTTGCCCCACGAAATAAACTGCAAGGACAATCATTCTGATTAATTAGGGATTATGCTGTGTTCAAGTAGTACCAAATTGAAGCTATAGAAAAACACTTGGGAGAAGTACTCTCTCTATCACTATTTAGGTGCTGACGCTCGACGATTGGTTAAGACGAGTGAGAGCAAAGCAGGAGCCAAATAACTCCTGCGGTATTCGATTCCCCTGAAATAGAAGAGATGAAGGAAGAAGATATGTCTAAGCCGCGGACTACGACAATTGCATCAATTGAAATTCCGTTAGAGCCTCTCAAGTCCTTTGTATAACTTTCTCTCGTTCTAGGTTTTCATTTGTTCTTTGAATCCCTTCAATTTTCACCAAGCCATCTCTCTTGGAGATGAGAGTAACGATAAAATGGAATACGATCAGAGGGGCAAATAATCCAGCGGCTAAGGCGGCAAGAACATAGTTATGCATGGCTAGAACAAGGTATAGTGTCACCCCTGCACCTGTCATTATTTCTATCCAAGTGCACGTGCAAAGCTGTAGTGCAATCTCTTTCAATTTCAATTTCAAATCTCCTCGCTTTTTTAGTTATAGGTCATCGTCATGCATCTGACCAATGTCTTTGCTCTCTTCAAATTCTATCGACGCAGAATTGATACAATATCTTTTTCCGGTTGGATGGGGACCATCTTCAAAGACATGGCCAAGATGTGCACCACAGTTGTTGCATTGGAGCTCCATTCTCTGCATTCCACAGGCGTTGTCTATTACGAATTTTAAGTTCTGCATCTTGGCAGGAGCCCAGAAACTCAGCCAGCCGGTCCCGGAATCAAACTTTGTTTCAGAGTCAAAGAGCTCATTACCACAGCAGACGCAACGGTAAGCACCATCTTCTTTGCAGTACCAATACTTGCTTGTGAAAGGCAAGTCAGTACCTTTCATTCTGCAGACCTCATATTGCTCAGGGGTAAGCTTTTCTTTCCACATTTTTTTATCCTGCCTATTGTTAATGGGGCCTCTTCTACTTTCTATCATACCACTCATCAAAATAGAATTATCCTAATAGATATTAGAGGATATTTCCAGATTCGTTCCAGATTCATTTAGATTTTCAAATACACTTGATTCATCATGAAGATCCTATTGATTTTAAATCGGCGCTACCGAATAAAACTGAAAATGCCTGACACCATATGAGAGCTGTGTCATATTTTGATAGGTCTGCATTGCAGGCATGGTAATCTCGCCGGTCCTATTATTTGCGAGGTGCTCTATCAAGTGGCTATAGCTTTGTAGCTGTTGATTACCTTTTTGTCCCTGTTCTGCTAGAATTTACCAAAAACAATTAGAGTCGCGGTATTCATGGTCTAGATATGGCTAAAACCTCTTCAACGAAAAGGTCTTCTTCTGCTGCAAAGTATGATATCATCATAAAGGCCAAAGCAACAACCACAAAGATCGTAGATATCACAAATGAAACTCTCCGGATCGAGAGCAACGATAAGGGACAGGTTAGTGGAAAACACTACTCTGGAGTTCATTGGGACACAGTGGAAGGAACAATGTTAGCAGATGGGAGCGCAAGCTTGACGATAAGGTATCTGCACATGACAAACAAAGGCGAATCTATTGTGGGAACGGGAACAGGAACTCAATCAACTCCAAACCAAAGAGGAATTGCAAAAGTCACAGCTGAGGGAACAATGTGGACATCTGCTCCTAGGTTATCACATCTAAATGGGGGAAGATGGAAAGTTGAAGGAGAAGTGAATACGATTAAAGAGACTGTAGATGTAAGGGGTAAATTCGAGACCGCGAATGCGTAAGACCCCGATTTTATCTTAACATTACGATGTCACTAGGTTTAACATATGGAAAATAGCAGCAGACCATTATGGAAAGCGAATCGATTTTATTTTGCTAAAAGACAAGTGAGTCACCTTGAAGAATCTAGCCGTGTTTGGATCATACAAAAGTGGGCTCTATACAAAAAAGAGTATAAGGATTATAGCTAATAACGATAAGTGAAGATAGAGCCTCTGGTCTCTTGCATACCACGTACCTCACGCATATGTGCAATTTCGTTGATACTTTAAAAAGAAAGTATGTATAAAGCTGAGCTAGCAAGAAGCCAACATAACAATGCCAAGCATTGACATTATAGACATACTAAGTGTTGTTGCAATATGCGCATTTGCAGGCGGTACCTCGTTTGCAGGTGGGCTCATAGCAAGATACATCAACTTCAGCGATAGACTAGTGTTGTTTTTTACTGCTTTTGGTGCAGGAATCCTAATCTCTGCTGCCATTTTTGGAATGGTAATTGAAGCAGAAAAAACCTTGGGAATTATCATGACTTTGGGCGCCTTTGTTGCTGGTTCGATAGTCTTTACCATTGCGGATGTAATTGCAGAGCGCAAGGGTGGAGGAGCTGGCATTCTACTCGGTATCGGTCTTGATTCTATTCCAGAATCTCTTGCCATAGGAGCTTCAGTAGCTGGCGGTGCTGGATTTGTGATTGCGCTGCTTATTGGTATACAAAATGTCCCAGAAGGAATTGCCTCATTTCGTGAAATGACTTCTGGCAAAACAACAGCTTTTAGAGGCAGTAAAAGAAAAGCCTTGATTGCTATCGGGTTTGTATCAGTGATTCCAATCGCTCTTGGATTAATAGGCTTGTTCTTTGTCCAAGGTATGCAGGTTGTTATTGCGCTGACTCTTGCAATCTCAGCGGGCGGCATTTTCTATATGCTGTTTTACGACATGATACCAAAAGCTCACAAAGAAAGAAAATGGCTGCCCACATTTGGAGCTGTCCTTGGATTTATTATAGGATTTGCTCTTGTTAGATTGATTCGCTAGCTTACAATGTTGTTGGCTAGTGACTTGCCCCACTCACGATCATCCAGCCGTCAGTTAGCTTAGGTGTAATGAACTGCTCGAAAAGGAAACACAGGTGCCATATTCAGATCCCCTCTATTCCTACTACAAGCAGTAGAGCCACAGGTATCTTATGTTCATGAATGTTGAGCCTTCTACGCTATACTTATAGTTAGAATTCATTCGCAACTTTGAATTTCAGGTTTGGGATCAATGCTAGAAATATTATAACAGGTGATGTGAAGAACAATTCAGTAAAATTGGCTATTGAAAGCTGGCTCGATCTCGTCAGTGCAGGTATGATGTTTTTTGCAGCTATAATCCCAGCCTATTTGAGCCTGAAACTGAAGGGCGATATTAGTAAGGTGACCATCGCGCTCACAGCCTTTATCGTGGTGCATGGAATATATCACATAGTTAGGATGCAAGGAATAGAATCGATAGCTGACAACGTGTTTGAGCCCGCATCTATAATCGTCCTAATTGCGTTTGGTATAACCTATCTTGGTGTGTCATATAAGAAGAAGAAAAAGCAGGAGGCGACTGGAAAATAACAGAAGATATACTCTTTTCCTCACCCTTTGGCAACCTCACGCTTGTCTTGCTCTTGATTGCCCTTGGGATATTTGCATGGCTTACTACAAGATCAAGAAACATTAAGAGTTTTCAGTTCCAGATATCAATATTTATCCTCATATGGATGACAGGCGAAATAGTAGATTTGCTTGGAGAGGAGGGAGTTGTCGAGCTGTTTTCAACTAGTGAAATAGGGGTGTATGTTCATGTCTTAGCAATGGCAATGTTTAGTGCCATGCTCTGGATAAGATTCTACCTCTCAGGAAAGAGTGGCAAGAGGATAGCAGACGCCTTGCAAGAAGGTTAGTCAGAACTTAGAGAGAACAACCGTTCAGCAGTCCTTTCAACCACATTAATGTTGTATTCAACTTGGACAATAATTTTTCCCTGGTCATATTTTGTAACGATTGATTTCAGTGTGCTTCTAAATAGGCTGAATTTTTTTCCATCGTCGGTTATGCTTATCTTTTCAGTAGAGAGCAACCCTTCTTCAAGCATCCACTTGATCTTCCTATATGCTGTACTATGGGAGATTCCTGTATGTCTGATTACCTCATTTACAGATGTTGAGTGTAACGTTGCGCAGTCTAAAATTCTTACAATTTCGTTATCAGCTAAAGCAGTAAGTATCGCATGCTTGAACCTGTCCCGCATGACGATTACAGTCATAGTATTAACTATAACAGATGCCAAACACTTGCTTATTTTGTTATTGATTGCGGTTCTAGTAATGTATCTAGTAGATAATGTTTGAAGAAAACTTATTTCAAGGGAGTTAGGATTGAAGATATTTCAAGAAGTATGTTGAACCCAGTCATCAGCGTGAGTAAAATGTTGGTCCCAAGCTTGGGGTCCAAGCTTGGGATTTGTCTAGACATTCTTATAGATAAACTCAGATGTTATTGCTCACGATGATTAACCCAAGAGTTGTAAGTATATTTGTCGTCGCAGCAGTAGCCGCTATTTTTACCCTTGGAGTCGCAACGAGCATATTTACGATATTTCCATCAGGACAACAACAAGCAGCAGCGCAGCAAGAAAATACTACCACAGGTACAACAACATCGTCAACAACAAATCAGACAACTGCCTCTGCTTCAAATAACAAGACGTTCTATCTCTTTAACACAGAGCTAGAAGGATTGGATACGGCAACAACAGGAATATCCCATTACATCTATTCTCTACCTGTTATTGTAGCCAATAGAGGTGACAGTGTGACGGTACACTTGTTTAATATTCCAGAGACTGAAGAAGAGGAAGGAGGGACAGAAGAAGGAGGGACAGAAGAAGGAGGGACAGAAGAAGGAGGGACAGAAGAAGGAGGGACAGAAGAAGGAGGGACAGAAGAAGGAGGAGGCACCGAGGAAGTAGAAAGACATGCATTCATAATCGATACCCCGCCATACAGCGTAAACATAGACACTGCGCCAGGAGAATTGGGAAATGCAACATTCACAGCTGATCAAGAAGGAATATTCCAATACTACTGTAAGTACCATCCTCAGACTATGAGGGGAGAGCTCGTGGTGCTTCCACAATCGCAGGGAGCATCCGCCCCGTCAACGTGACAAATATTCTGTACGACAGAGAAAAAATAATAGAGAAATAATCGAAAACGTGACTAGGTTTAACGCAGCAAAAGCCTTCGCGCCGATGCTGCCCTTTCTTTTTTTCCATAGAAAAACCCTAAGCAGATAGTTTAAGCTTTTAGTTTTCCTCAGTTTAGATGTATGTCAGCACACGTTCCTCTTAGTTTTCTCCCTTCCTGCAGCATTAGTGAAAGTGGTCTCTTCAGTCTATCATAATTCTTATGACTTTAATCTGAACGGTTTGCCTGAATTTTAGTACTAATTTGAGGATAGATTTGGGTCTTACGATAAATAGCTGGATTTTTCTGCCAAGGAGGAGCGAACTCTTTTGGTTCTAGGGCATATATTGCGATGCGTACTAGGAAGGATATTAAAAGGAAAATGCGATGCACGATAATCATAATTTTAATTATTATTACCATTTTCCAGCGGACTTAACCTATCCCAGAAAAAATATGCATATGTGGACGTTATGTCAACATTTCAGGATAGATTATGAGAAATCTGAATCGTACCTGATTAATATGACTGACTGGTCAGTCATATTTATGCAGAACCCGGCCTATATCAGCTATCATGTGTGTGAAATTAGCGGAAACAACCATAGAGGAGTATGAGAGGGGATGAATAAAAAGGAACAAGAAGAACAGCAGCCTAGATTTCTTTTCCATTTTGAAGAATGTGGACACCAAAGGATTGTTGATACTACTCACATCAACCCCCATGCGAGCAATTACACTGGGGAGAAGGGGAATTACCATCTGTGCATTCATTACTTCCACGAAAAAATAGGTCGCTGTGAAATATCGCTTTACCATAAGGCTGCAGATGAAATACCAGCATCTCAATCGAAAAGAAAAGGGCTGCAGCTGGATGAGGACAGAACAAGCATGCAGACTAATCATAATAGTGATAAGAACAATATAACAATTACACCTGAAGAGCGAATCAAAATTAATATTGAATACCTAGATTGGCTTTATGCCAAGTCAAGAGAGAGGAAAAAACAAAACAAGGGTCTGCTTGACACTCGTCGCGCGATTGAGCTCGTCATAAGAGAAGCGGGGGGAGAAAACACACTGAAAGAGCTTTTCCTGAAAGAACAAGACGGGAAAATAATAGATGAGCTCTCAAAATCAAATCCAAAGATAGCAGAAGCGTTTAAGCAAGACTGGAATGCTGGCTTACATGCACTGAATGAATTCATTGTAAATTTAGAAAACGATGAGTGAGGAAAAAGAGAGAGATATATTTTATGAACAAAATATCACGATGTAATATCTGTGGCGAATTCTTTAATTCAAAGAAAGATATGAAAGAGCATGAAGACAACGATCATAGAATAACAAATTCAAAGATAGTCTAACTCGAGGGCCTGCTGCGCTGATAGTCAGTCTTTGCCATCGGCTACTACTACTACTACTACTACTACGCATAATAGACCTCGCTTAGCTAAAAGGTTTGTGGTTTCGCTACTTCTAACTTACTTACCTTAATCGCACAATATCACTAGGTTTAACATAGCGAAAGTCAATACTGCTTCTCTCTTCTTTCCTATCTTGCAAAATGGAGAAAGACTGATAGATTTGTGAAATGTACATATATATATATATATATATATATATATCATTTTTTGATTTTTTGTTTCA
>JAICVG010000068.1 GCA_025935445.1 Nitrososphaera sp.
GACATCCTTCATTATCAGTCTAATCTTTTTGATGACTTCTAGGTGACGCTTGTCGGCTGGCATTTACTTGTTCTTCCTCCTCCTCCTCTTTGGCTTAGCCTCCTCAGCTACCTTGTCAAGTGTCATCTGAGCTTGATCTTGCTTCTTGTCTTTCCGCAGAGTTTCCGGGATCTTTTCCTCCTTGATCCTCGGCTTTATCAGCTTGCCCTTTCTCCCTGCAGCAGCAGTGATTGCAATCTGCTCCTTATCCGGCTTGACTACTTCGCCATTGACTTCGAATGCTTCTTCCGCTTCTTCTTCAAGGCGCTCACCAGTTATCCTATCCTCCTTTTTCTCCACAACTCCTCCGGTGATCTCGCCCTTGACGTGCTTTTCTGCAAGCCCTGTAAACGCCTGCTCCAGCTTGGTGGCGTCAAGTCTGATCGACTCGGAAATCGCGCTTACAACCAAAGGAATGTAATACTTGTAAAGATTAAGCCTGCCCTGGGCCTCTTTCATGCGTAGCTCCTTTCTTATCTGCGCGCTCACCTTGCGATAGAGTTCAGACAGGCAATACTTCATGTGTTTTTTCAGCTCGCCTTCTGAGGCTATGCTTTCCTTGCCAGCAGTCTTGTACGGGATCTTGGTAGAGCAAATGTGGAAAAAGGTGTGGATTGGCAAAAGTTCTACGGCTCTGTCCGACTTGATCTCGCCATTTGCGAATTGTGCCTTTGCCTCTTTCTTGGTGATCCCCATTTTATTTATCTCAACTTCAGAGACTACTTCCCTTGCTACATCTGATCCCTCATCGTACAGGAGAGGAATCTTGTTTGCAAATCTATAGAGTTTGAACGATGGAATGTCACCTCCATATGCGATTCCGCACTCGACAATGGTGGGCCTGTTGTTGATGACACACGTGCGGGATGCATAGGCAGCGAGTGCTGGCTTCAATACCTTGACTGTGATCTGAGGCCGTTGAATTTCTGTGATAGATGCTTCTTTGGGGACGGTCTCCTTGGTGGAGATAATTGTATATTCAGAGGTCATTCCAGTCGTCAAGATCTGTTCACCAATCGGGCTTAGGTGATCCGTGTTTGCCTGCTGGAAGTTGATGTACTTACACACCTTGACAATTTCGATGAGCTCGTTTTCAGTGTACTTGTCAGCCGGCTTGTTCTCTACTCCTGCTTTAGCAATAATCTCTTTTGCCTTTTCGCTTGACATCTTTTGAAATGAAGTCGATAAGATTCCCTGAAGTGTGGTCTTTTGATTCATAAAATTCATTATCGCCTTCTTGAGCGTCTGTAGATCCATGTCTGCTGGGTGTGGGAGAACTTCTTTTGCAGGCTGCGGCATGACTTCCGTCCTTCTTTCAAACCTGACCTTGCCCTCATCAGTTTCGTATTCAATAATAGCATAAGGGTTGACAATGCTTGTCTGACTGATGTATTCGTTAATCTTGTTCTTCATGTTATTTCTTGTAATTGGAGAAAGTTTTGCATGGAGCACCGCCTCGACCTTAAAACCGGAGTCTCCCTCTATCTTGCTTTCTTCGCCCTTGATTACTTTTTTTGCAAGGACTATTGGCTTATTTGTGCTGATGTCTGTCCTAAGCGCGAAATAATATTCCAAACCTTCTTCAATCGATTTTGACCAGACCTTGAGCGGATGAATAGTATCTTTGGTGGAAAACGCGGCTATCATTTTGAGACCCACACCAAACAAGCCGCGCTGCTGCTTTTCAACGTACTTGCCCGATGTCAGGAACGAGCATACTGCAATAGGTGCCTTGTCTGACGGTATCCCGATACCGTTGTCCTGGCATGTAATTATCCAGAGGTCATTTGACGCATCAAGTAGCTTGAGCGACAGCGATATCTTGGGCAGGATATGGCCTGTCTCGCACGAGTCAAGCGAGTTTTCGATAAGTTCCCTTACAGCCATGTATAAAATACGCTCCGTGGTAAAGCCTGCCAGAGCCGAATTGTCGACAAAGAACTCCGACTCGGCTTTTTTATCATACCTCACTTTTCCTTTCAGCACTGCCGGCTTTGACTGTGCAGCTGCAACCTCTACAGTAGCCTTTTGGTTCAAAGTCATCCAGACTATTCGCTAACTCAATTTAACTTTTTATGAAAAATTTATTGAGTCAATAGACAGTAAAGGTTAATCTGGTTTATTGAGGCCTCTTGGGAATTTTCTTCCTTGTGAATATTTGATCTAAAACTAACTTATAACATCAGAGCGGTTCTACGCGAATTTCAAATATAGAAAAAAGCAGCTAACTTCGTAGCCTAGATGTTGTTCTCATTGTCATGCGTGAACTGATAGGGGTTGTTCCTCTGGTTCTGGTTCACGACTGCGATAGTGTTTCTGATGAGATGGTACATACTGTCATGGCAGGGGCATGCACACATCTTGGTCATAGTGAATGAGTTGACCGTCTCTTTAATGGTTCCACTGCACAATCCATGATCATTTTTGAGGCAATCGTCTGACTTGGCCACAGCTACTTTTCTTAGTATACGGTATTTATAGGGAATGGAAATAGTTAAATCGATTTTCTTCCCTTTTCTTGCATGAAGATTTATTCTGAAAGCAGGCCGTGGGGCAGATTTGAGAAGTTCCACGAAAACAAGCCCTGCACCGTCAAATTGATTTATGTCAATGCAAATTCCCGGCTCAGTCTGCAATACCACAAGAAGCGGTCAGAATTCTGGAAGGTGATCAAGGGCACTGCCATAGTCGAGATTGATGAAAAGAGAATTGTCCTAGGAGAGGGGGAGACGATTACGATCCCAAGACAGGCAAAACATAGAGTACTTGCGCTTGAGAGCGAGTGCATAATACTTGAAATCGCATACGGTAGGTTTGACGAAAATGACATCGTCAGATTAGAGGATGACTACCAGAGGGTCACCATGCCAAAGACCCGAGTAGCAGCTGCCTAAGTGGATATGCACATAACTAGTGGCATAACCTTCGGCCATAGTAGAGTTCAAAATAATCAAGCGAAAGAGAGCAAGAGCTATCCGTATACTTTTAGCAAAAAAGAATATGATGATAATGCTAAAGGCGGTGTGATGATGATGATCAAGATCAGCGAAGACTATTACAGCTCGAAGAGATACGAAATCTCTGACAACTATTACTTTGATACTCAGCGGGCAGACCTTTTTTGACAGTTAGCCACCAACAGCTAGCACTGGCTGTGAATAAGAAGGCTTGAAATTGAAATGGCAGGCAGGTCATAAATGAGGCTTGTAGACACCTTCAAGGCGAGTCTGGATCCATATCTCTTCAGGCTTTACCGCAGATACCTTTATTCAAGATACAAAGCAACCAACGAGCTTGCACAGGCAGAAGTAGTACACGAGAAGGCAAAAGAAAGTCTGCTCAAGATGACAGACAAGTTTAGGCAAAACATGACGTATTTTGATCCTGGTGACCAGCTGGCAGTTGAAATTGAAAATTATGAATTGAAAAGCCCGATTGGGATCGCGGCTGGATTTGATAAGAACTGCGAGGTGCTTAGTCCAACATCATATGTTTTTGGCTTTCTGAACCCTGGCAGCGTGCTGAAAAATCCTAATACTGGCAACCCCCAGCGTCCAAAGAGCGAGGGCACTGTCAGAATTGTAGTTGACGATGAAAGGAAAGCAATAATTAACGCACAAGGGTATCCTCACAAAGGCCTCGATTATACAATTTCAAATTTAAGAAAATTCATGGGAGGTTCAAGAGGCAATGCCAAGATCCTGCTTAACTTTTCCGGCATTACTGACATCTATGCTGAAGACGCGGTGCTTGATTCATGCAAAGAAATTCTAGTTAGATCTGCACCCCATATCGACTTTGGGTTTGAAGAAAATAGGACTTCGCCAAACACTGATTTCAATAAGGTGCTGCAGACGCCTGAGTTTACAAAAAAGATAATCGACCTGATGAACACACATGTGCCAGGCAAGGTTAAGGCGTCCAAGATATCTCCATACAGCAAGCTGCCACCATCAGATGAAGAAAAGAAATCCAAGCTCAAATCGATCAAGGTATTTTATGAAAATGGCGGGCATATAGTCACACTAGGCAACACAAGGTCGGTGGATACCAAATCTACTAGGCTTTGCCGAAATTTTGCAAGAGAAGTTGCCGGTGAAAGCGGCAAGCCGCTTTTTCCTTACATGCTGAAGCTGGTAGAGGATGTACACGGAGCATTTCCGGATATAACGATAATTGCCTGCGGCGGCATTTTTTCAGGAGAAGACGCTTGGAAAGCATACGAAAAGGGCGCAACTTTGCTCTCGCTCTATACTGCTCTTACATTCTATGGTTTTGGTGTTGTAAGGGACATACACGATGTTTTGAAAAGAAAGCTAGGCAGCGAAACCTTACAGGATTTTATAGAAAAGCGAGACGGCCGCGTGAGGTAAATACTAACACAAACCATTGCAAAGTATTGGAAACCTTTTAATGCACCTGTAATCACCTGCCTCTCAAAGGAATAGGGATTTAGAGCGTTGGGAAAGTATCCTAAAGTAGTTCTTGCTGCCGATCGCACATTGATGTCCCCTTACAGAGGAATATCGCTTGCGTCATTCTTTGGCTGTGCGCCAGCACTGGACTTAAACAGGGATCACAATTCATTCTGGTACTATGTCATGCGCAATCAAGTCACTCCAAGAGTCCTTTTTGATTTTATTTGCAATCCTATTGACCATACAAATGGCGTCGCCAATTACGCTCCTTATGGCCTAAGAAAGGTTGAAGCTGCGCTCTTGAGGGACGGCTACAAGCGGGAGGACGTCGTGGTTTCCCACCCAGATCACATCGAGAAATTCATTGGGCCCGAAACTGAAGTTGTAGGGACACATGAGATGGATCCGCTTGGCATGGGTCCAGTCACCATGACATTCACTTATGGCCGCAAACAGATGTCCTATGATGAATTTTACAACCGTGAGCTTCACATGAGAATCAATGCCGCCAAGGCAAGGACAGGAAGCAAGGCCAAGGTGATTGCTGGCGCTTCTGGCACTTGGCAATATAACTACGACCCAGCCAAGATAGAGGAGTATGGCCTTTACGGCATTGTAGAAGGTGAGCTGGGAGGTATCGGCCCCGAAATGGACGGAGCTGGAGGCAGATTCTTTGATGCGCTCATTAAAGGTGAGTGTGACACTGCCAATCCATTCAAGAAGAGCCAGTTCAAAGTTGAGATTAAAGAATTTGTTAGAAACGGCAGAACGTACCACGGCAGGTTCATTCACTACTCGTATGAGCCATCAGTCAGCGAGATTCCAACGATTGTCAACCCTAGTATGCATGGCATGGTTGAGGTTATGCGTGGCTGTGGACGCGGCTGCAAGTTCTGTGATGTAACACTGAGACCACTCAGGTATTACCCGATTGAAAAAGTGCAAAAGGAAATAGAAGTAAACATGAAGTACGGTGGATTAAAAAATGCCTGGGTCCATAGCGACGACATTTTTGTCTATGGTCTCAACCCGAGGACAACAAAGGACATGCAGCCTAATAGGGAAGCCCTAGAAGAGCTATTCAAGGGTATCATGGCAACCGGCATCGAACATACAAACCCAACCCATGGAACGCTTGCCGGTGCAATAGCAGATGAGAGACTCATCCCCAATCTATCTAAGATAATGAGAGCCAGCCCCGATAACCACATTGGCATCCAATGCGGTTTCGAGACTGGCAGCATAAGGCTCATTGGCAAGTACGCAGACCGCAAGCTCGCCCCATACAAGCCGGATGAGTGGCACTGGGTGGTCAAGACGGCCATTAAGACACTCAATGAGAACTACTGGGTTCCAGCATTCACACTCATTATGGGTCTTAACAACGACGAGACACAGGAGGACAGCTGGGAGACGATCAGACTAATACACGAGCTAGAAACCGAGCAGCCAGACAGCAAGTTCACTACGACGCCGCTTACCTTTGTGCCTATTGGGCTTCTTGAGAAATCAGACTTTTTTGACATTGGCAATACGATGGACCCTGGGAAGCTGGGCGTCATGTACAAGACTTGGCAACACAACTTCAAGTATGGCATCCAAAAGTTCATGGGCAGGGTAGGGCGCAACAATCCAATAAAGGATTGGTTCTTCACGCAGTTGGCTTCAACTCTCGGAGGCGTGCCGCTCTCTGCAATGGAGAAATTCGCAAGGAAAAAGAGCTCTGAGCATGAGCATGCCATTGAAAAGATAAAAACAAAATACTGGTAAAAAACCTCAACTTTATTAGAACACAACCTTCTTATCATGCCATAAAAATCGGCATTGTAGGACGCGGAGACATAGGACTATGGCTTGCTGACAGCTTTATTGCA
>JAICVG010000223.1 GCA_025935445.1 Nitrososphaera sp.
CTGCCTGCTGGTGGTAACGGCTGTAGTAACTTCCTAACTCATTGTCAGTAGGAGTAGGAGGAGGAATTGACAGAAGCAGCAGCGGTGGCGGTGGCGCAAGATCAACTGAATTTTCTGCAAGCTCGAGCCAGAATTGTTCAAGTGCAAGTTCAGGCCGATTATCCTTGCTGCCAGCAATAATTGCAGCATTTATTCTTCCTGTTGATGTGCCAGCGAGGATCTCGACTCTAATTTCTGCAAGGGCTTTAAACACCCCGCAACCAAAGACCCCAAGCGACCCGCCTCCCTGCAATATCAGAACATTTTCAAAGCCATTATTGCGAGCAATGGCCAAAATATCCAATTTCAGTAATTATGCGTTTTTGAGAGGGGCCGTGAGATGTATAGGCTTAACTAGATCGGCGACATCGACCCAGCAGCGCGCTATCTTGTCCATAGAGTATATGAGGTTCAGTATTGCGACTGTAGACTCTAAATTGTTTGAATCTACGCTGCTTTTGATGGAATTTATAACATCCATAAAATTGTCGTACATCTTGACTACACCATTTGATTCTGATCTATTCTTGTTTACAAATGCAGCAACTGACTTTTCATGCATCTTTTCTACAAGTACTCCCGCCTCGACTATCTCATCGACGGCTTTGATGCGAGAAAGATCTATTGCATTCGCAAGATCAACGATATAGTCCCCGGCGCTCTCTAGAAGGTTGGCTGCGATCCTATAGTCAAGAATGTCAATGTTGCTCAGGTTGAGCTTGCCCGCTAGTTTTTGATCCATCATAGCGCTTCGGATCAGTCTGACAAGCAAAAAATATTGTCGGTCGACTTCGTCGTCTCTACCGCTTATCACTTTGCGAATACTACTATTCTGTTTTAGCCTTATGACTTCAAGCATGTCTCGGTACATGCCTGCGACGATTGCACTCATCCGGCGGAGTATCTTTTCAGCATCAAGTGTGTCTGCGTCAAGTAAAAATTGGGCAGACATATGGAAGCCATCTTCATCGACTATTTCTAAGCCCACCAGCTTTCGCATAGCCTTCTTAATCCTATCGGCGTCTTCAAATGAAATCTGCGAGCTGGCCTTGATCCGGATCATGTCGTACCCAAGCAGGTACCCGCCGTACACTTGGTTAACGAGCACGTCCATCGATACCGACGGATATGGAATCGTCAATTCCTTTATCTTGTCTGCTGTGTCGTCCTCTGAAGCAAATATCGATATAGAGTTATCACGGTTGATGTGTACTGGCACGGTGCTTCCTTTCTTCAGATTGTTGCTCTTGATCCACATGCTTGGCAATGATACCAAGATGCTACTGCCTATCTGCTGTAAGCGTCTTGCATACCGTACCATCCTAAATGTTTAAATCAATTTATACTAATTAAACATTATTCTTATATTTTCGAAGTCTTATAAATAGTCAATGGCAACAGAGCTGATTGGGGAGCCTATAGCCCTAGCCAAAGCATTCAGTCCTGGCCATATAACAGGCTTTTTCGAGGCACCCCATGATATTTCTTGTTTCCATTTCCTGCATAGGGGTTCTAAAGGGGCCGGATTTTCTATCGATAAAGGCATTGCAACAACAGCATATCTCTACGAGAGTGCAAAATCAGAGTATCAGATCTCGATCAACGGCGGCCTTAAAAGTCGTAATGCAGAAGTTTCGAAGTGGGTTATTGAGGAATACCTTAAGCTTGCAGATAGACCTTACTTTATAAGTATCCACCATGATGTTGAAATCCCAATTGGCTTTGGTCTTGGCTCAAGTGGTGCCGCCGCCCTCAGCCTCTCATACGCCCTCAATCAAGTTCTTGACACAGGTCTCAATAGAACTCAAGCAGCACAAATTGCGCACCATGCAGAGATTGCCTGCAATACTGGGCTTGGCACAGTAATTGCCGAGTTTGCCGGAGGCTTTGAGATGCGAACAAGTGCCGGGGCACCAGGTATAGGTTCTGTTAGCAAGATCAATCTAGATAAGAATTACAAGGCGGTAGTCCTCTGTCTTGCTCCTATTTTGACCAAGTCATTTCTCACAAACCGCATAAACGAAATAAACGGCCTTGGAGGCATTATGCTAAGCAAGCTATCGGCATCAAGAAGCCTTGACGACTTTCTCAAAATGTCACATGGATTTGCAGAGATGTTGAGCCTTACGAAAGGCAGATGTAAAAGACCAATTGCAGCTCTCAAGACAAGAGGAATTGAATCAAGTGTAGCTCTCTTTGGTCAAACTGTTTTCACCGTCGTTTCAGAGGAAAGGGTGGCTGAGGCGGCAGGTGCCCTCAGAGAATTTGGCGGCACGCTTATTGTCTGTAATATAGATATGACAGGAGCAAGAGTGCTCTAAAATTGCACATAAGCCACATTGCTATACCGTCAGATCATCCTCGAGCCAAATCTCTTTACATCCGTGAGATGTTGGTTAATGGTTTTAGGCGAGGCTTAGTAGTACCTGAGGGTCTAATTGCCCATGGAAGGGGTGAGGCATACGATTATCTGATTGGAGAGCGCACCACAAAGACTGCCCAACACGCGATTAAGGCCGCGGCAACGATGATGTTGCTCTCAAGCCGGCCCATCATATCTGTAAACGGCAACACTGCTGCCCTGTGCCCAAATACAGTGGTGGAACTTGCGGAAGTGGCAGGGGCAAGTATTGAGGTCAACATCTTTTATAGAACTGAGGAGCGTGAGAAGGCGATCAAAGCAGAGCTTGAGCTGCATGGTGCAAAAAAAGTATTCGGGGTAGGCTCAAAAGCATCAGCAAGAATTCCGGAGCTCCAAAGTGAGCGCAGGCGAGTTGACCCTGACGGCATCTATGCTGCTGACACAGTGTTGGTTCCACTTGAGGATGGAGATAGAACAGAGGCACTGATAAAAATGAACAAGACGGTGATTGCAATCGACCTCAATCCATTGTCGAGGACATCTAGGGCTGCAAATATTACTATTGTTGATAATGTCGTAAGGGCTATGCCGGCGTTGGTAGAAGCCGCACGCAAGCTCAGAGGTACCATGTCATTAAGAAAAATCACGGATAATTTTGACAACATGAAAAACGTCCAAGAATCACTCAAGATCATGAAAGGTGAAGTCCAGTAATTGCAGGGCAGGACAAAACTCAATGTAAGTGATATATTATCTAAGAAAGGGAAAGAAAAAGTTTCTGTTCTTACAGCGTACGAGTATTCTACTGCAAGAATATGTGATAAGGCAGACATTGACATTTTGCTTGTAGGCGATAGCGCAGGAATGGTGGTATTGGGCTATGCAAGCACAATGCCTGTTAGCATGCAAGAGATGATAATATTTTGTAGTGCGGTGGCAAGGGGAACCAAGCACGCAATGATAGTCGGCGACATGCCCTTTGGTTCATATCAAGTAGGTCCAAGTGTGGCAGTTGAAAATGCAGTCCAGCTGATAAAGGCTGGTTGCGATGCAGTCAAGCTTGAAGGAGGTTCTGAGATTATAGATACAATAGAGGCAATAGTAGATGCTGGGATACCCGTTATGGGTCACATTGGGCTCAGGCCTCAGACATCATCACTATGGGAAGGCTACAAATTGCAGGGCAGGACAAAAGAAGGAGCAATCAAAC
>JAICVG010000055.1 GCA_025935445.1 Nitrososphaera sp.
AGTTATAGCACCTCCTATAAGGTAAGGAATTTGACGTTTTAGAGTTGATTTTAGAGTTGATTTTAAAGTAGAGTACACAATATATCCTACTTATTAATACACAACATAGGTTATATGTGTAGTTGAAATGGTTCTATTGAGAGATTACGTATAGAAAGCTAGCAAATTTGATTGGTTTATTCACTTTTCTACTTCGGCAACGGAGGTATGCGAGCTCTTTCCCTTACGAATGAAAAGCAAGAGCCCCAGCAGCAGCACTTTCTGTAACTTTAAGTAACTTCTTCTGACCATGACCCTGAAGCTTCTTTTTCTGACTATCATTAAGATTCTTGTAGTCTCTAAGATGATAGCAGCTAAAGCCTCTTACATTGCCACCATCTGTCCTTGATGGTAAGGATGTCTCATAACTTATCAATTCTGAAGCTTCGCTATGTCCGTCATACAGAAAGAAAAAGCCCATGTTAACTATGGCAGAAACTCCGATTCTACCTTCCCTAGCTGCACGCTCTGACAATGATGCTACCAGCTTTTTCATACCATCAATGTTTGGAGAATATCCATTAAATGCGTCTACTATCAGTAACGAACCATCGTCTATATGGCTCTGCACATCTACACCAACAGCACTGAGGTTATGCTTTACGGTGTTGACTGTATCATAAAATGTTGCGATAAGAATAATTCTTGGCATTAGTAATTGTTCCTTGAGTCTATTGCTGTTATAGTGGTAAACATTATCCTTATTATCTCCATCATCCTCTTGTTCTTCTCTTGCTACTAGTTGGTCTTTAGCATACTGCATGTATATCTCCCTGAATGTTTGCATATTGGGATATACCAATATGCCATTTTCTCCTTCCTCTATTCCATCTTCGAACCATTGCATGACAGATTCAATAGGATGGCTTCCAGCCCTCGTCATTCTCATTGATATACTCTTCTCTTACTTTCGCCTAAGATGTCCAATATTTTGTTGGTTAAATCTTTAATCTGAATTGGTTTTTGAACAAAGCCGTCAACTTGCGTAGAAGGAAATACTTTTGAAAACTCATTATCCTTTATCTCAAAAGAAGTCATGAGAATAACCTTAACCTTGGGATTAATCTCTTTGACTTTTCTTGCTAGTTTTATTCCAGATATCCCCGGCATTCGGATATCTGACAGCATCAAACAGTATTCCTCTGAATTAGATTGGAAGTTTTTTAGTGCCTCTTCTGGATTGGTAAAGGCACTAACTAAAAAACTGTTTTTTAGAAAACCTTGCTTGAGAACGTGAGCTATATCAGAGTCATCGTCTACAATAAGTAGGTTTGCGAGTGGTTTGTCATTCTTTTTATCTTTATTTGAGTGTTCTTCTTCTTTTGACCGATTGTGATTTAGACCTTCATAATACTTATTCTTATTAGAGTGAGTATCCTTGTCCTTACGCTCTTTACCTGACAAGAGTAATCTCACTACTACTGGCAGTGATGGTAACCCTTGCACAAACTATCATCAACATGTGAGAATAATATGCACTCTACTGTAGATAAGGCTTCTTACTCTATCTTACAGTTTTAGACTTTAATGCACATAAAACTGAATATTTACATATTCTTACAATAAAATTGTAATTCCACAACTGCCATTTGTGGTATGGAAGACTTCTAGTTCTGGCAGCTAATGTATGTTCAGCTTTAGCCGTTGATATATGAAGACATCTGACTATGCAAAATAGAATGAAGTCTTCCAGATAGTGGGCAGAAATATTATTTATAAAATTTAACTAGTTATCACACTAGAAGAATGGACTATAGCATTTAAGTAATTTACTTCTTAGTAGCAGGAGGAAATATAACATTGAAGTCTGTCGATACAAATGATTCGACAAAGATACATCTTAATCAGCAGCGGCACGCTATGCTTCTCTATCGCGGTGATAAAGAAGATGCAGTTACAAAATACGTTAATGAAGCATTAAGTAGAGGATACTTGACCGTCTATCTCCCAATCAATGGAGCTAATAATAATAACAACACATCACACCTGTCCAAAATAGCATTATCGGAGAGTATAGACTACGAAGAGAATGTGAATCGAGGCAATCTTTTGACTATAGATATGAGAACATTTTACAACTTTGCATTAGCTGGTGACCTGCAACCTTTTGAGGAATTAAAAGTGTTGATAGAAGAGGCAATAGAAGAAAGAATTGCATCTAAAGGAAATGAGGAGGAGCTAATTGTAGTAGTGGCTGGAGTTGCTGCTGAGCTGAATAGAAATGAAAAGTTTGACGAATGCATCAATGTAGAGAAATGGTGGCAGAAGACTCATTCTGAATGGCTACAGAAAGGCCTAAAGGTCGCCATAATATGCCCTCATCTCAGTCCAACATTAGACAAAGATGAGTTTTTGCATCATAAACGGGCAATATCCTCACTCCACGAGATTACAGTGGAGTCTGGGTCTGAGTGATGATAAAGATTTTTTGCCACCATATTATTGGATAACTACTATACATCTCAAGTAATGATGGTGTCCCATATCATCAGGCATTCTGTCAGCAAATAGTTGTATATGGATGAAATCTGGAAAATCGGCTAATTAGTATGCAATCCCGCAGCCTACAATGAGAAGTTATGGAAAAAAGGAAATAACATCAATCGTCACTGAAAACAATTCGGCGAATATCAGACCATAGGTAAAGCTATAAGCTACGGGTATCTTATCTAGCCCTAAATGGAACAGTTAAAAATTGTCATTGCCAAACGGACAGATGGCAAACTATAAAGGCTTCCAATTTTTCTATCCCAAACAAAACGATGAGTACTATCAAATACGATGGAAGATGCGCTAAGTGCGGAAGAGGGCCTGTAGCAAAGGGAATACCAGTTTTTAGGGATTTGGAAGCTGAGGGAACGGGAAAGTCAGGGACGGAAACAGTAGTTTTTTGCATTGATTGTGTTAGGAGATTACTTCACCAAGAAGGAGAAGACGAGGTAGTAGCAGGAGGATAGGAAAAAAGAAGAGCGCTGTAGGAGGAAGGGCGGAAAGCCTCAGAATGCAACAAAGCTAATGGTTCAAGCGTGCCGACGCTGTGACCGTGTATTCTACTACTGTCAAGGCCAAGGCCACATCCACAGAAGATAGATTTTAGCAGCTAGTCTTCTTA
This sequence comes from Nitrososphaera sp., assembly GCA_025935445.1. Lineage (GTDB taxonomy): Archaea > Thermoproteota > Nitrososphaeria > Nitrososphaerales > Nitrososphaeraceae > Nitrososphaera. The sequence continues at coordinate 3,152 of JAICVG010000055.1, forward strand.
TCATGCTTTTACTGGATGAAGTCTCTGACATACTGAGAACATAACTTGAGCAAGCAGAGAGGTAAAGCCTTATCTAGTGCAGATACAGGTCTATTATCCAAAAAGTTATGAAGTTCCTTGTAAGCATTAGTAGCGTCAGAGGAGGACTTGCAGTTGTCAAAAAATCCCGCTCTTACTTCATGATACATTAAGAGCCAGAAGTTTACTGCATTTTGTTCACTCAGCTAGACGTTCTACTGGCTCTCCAGTGGGCAAGGGAGCATCCCTGTCTACTTTGTACTTGAACACCTCTTTGTAGTCCATTCCAAGAATAACATTTCTGCCAACGGCAATAATCTTTGACTTTGGCACATCAAACCGCCAGTTGTAGTGTCCCCATACCACTATCTTGTCTCCAGCTTCAGTCATTACGTGCCCTATATGCTCTTCGTCTTGTGTTCTGACACCTTTGTTAAAGAGCGACTTTGGATATTTTCCTTCATATGTTGCCAAGTCTGCAGGCTCAGGTAAATCTACAGTATGTACATGCTCTTTATCAATAGGTAGTGGCTCCTCTCTGCTGACTTTGTAGTTCTTTACAATTTCATGGAATGGTAAGTCAATTAGAACATTGGCTGCGGCAAATCTAATCTTGTCTTTTGGAATATCATATCTATCATCGCCTTCGCCAAAGACTACAATCTTATCTGATGTTTCCCTCACAACATGCCCAACATGAGGGGAATCCAAAGATTTGACGCCTTTATTGAAATACTTGCCTGATGCCATGATATCCTACAGTTTGAATTCATTTTATTAAAAAGGATAATATGCAATGTTACCATAGATTTTTCTATTGAATGATCTTTATTAATACCTCTCCGTCACAAGTGATAGAATTTGTTGTTGTTATTATTTGCTTTTCCGATCCACAAGAATAATGAAAGTGGTTGAACTGCACAACAAAGGTATCAACGGTGTGCTAGTAACGAGCTAGTAACGAGCTAGTAACGAACTACCATCCTCATTCCAAGTGCTCTACTCATATATTCTCTAGTTAGGGTCAAGTGTAGCTATAGCACGCATGCATTTATTCTATATCCGCGCAGTATTTGGAGAAAGAGAAAATGCAATTGAGGGTATCTGTTTTTTTACATAAAATTCTTTAACAACTGTCAAAACTAAATCTGTGGATTGTCTCTATCACTTGTTTTTACCGAGAACACGACCATTAGAATTGATATCTGTCCAAACAAGAGGACAAAGAGGTTGCGGCTGGTATCTGGCATAAATGGCGTGCAGGCAATGGTACCACTGAACTACAATGCCAAAGAGCTTGAGAGCTTTGTTGCTTCAAAGCGCAACTGGATATTCAAAACCTCACAATACTATGGCAAATTAAAAGAGCGCTGTATAGGACTTGAGCCATATACCATCTATTTTCTCGGCAGCAGGTATCGATTCCACATAGTAAAGGATCGGCAGCCGTCAACGATGATCAGTGACACCCTTAAACTGATAACCTTTCATGTTACTGATATGCGCAGATATAAACAGAATATGCACGAATGGTACAAGCAGCAGACTGCCCGAATAATTGCAGACCGACTTCCAATGCTTGCAAGTAGGTTTAACGTCAAGTACAACAAAGTATCGATAAAGAATCAAAAGTCGAGGTGGGCCAGCTGCTCAAAAAAGAGGAACTTGCATTTCAACCTCCTGCTAGCTGCAGCCCCACCCAATGTCATTGACTATGTTATGATCCACGAGCTTATGCACCTAATAGAGTTTGATCACTCACACCAATTCTGGCAGCTAGTAAAGGAAGCTGACCCTGATTACAAGAAGCACAGAGAGTGGCTTGCCAATTACTCGTTAGTAATAAAAGTAGCCTAAAAGATAGCGCAGCTTAGACACGCTCTGTCTTTTTTTCCGTACTGCTCTGCTCTAGGTCAATGTCTGTTTCTACCGTGACCGTATCGGTTTCTTCTTCTTTGCGCTGCGTCTGGGGCTCGCCCCTTCTATAACGCGGAGCTTCTATTGCCATGGCTCGAAGCTCCTCAACTGGAGGCTCAGTCTCTCTCTCAAACTTGGATCTGACAAGGCCGCTCGGCGCATCTATCCATAGCTGGCTTCCGTCGTAATCGCGGATATACGTCTTGGGAATATAATAGATGTGAACGTTTGATACACCCTCTCTTACCACAATGAACTCATTGCCAATCCTTTCAACGTATCCTATCTCTACCTTATCAGTCGTCCTAGCGTGCTTGTGGATCAGCTGATCCCATGGTATGTCGTATGTTGTGCCAGAGTAGTCAACTGAAATCTCAGTCGAGGGTTCTTTTGCCATCAAAGGCACGCCGTGAACAAATTGTGGATGGGCAGATTCTACTTGGTGCATCCGCTCTTGGTATTCTGGAGTTTGTGACTCTGAAGGCGGTGGTGGACTATCGCGCTCAAAGCGATCTTTGATCTCATCCTTTGTGAGGGAGGCGTACAAGGTGTCGCCGTCAAATCCTTGAATGTAGTACTTGGGGATGTAGTAGTGCTTTTTGGTCACCATTCCCTCCTTGACCTCGATATACTCGGTTGCAACACTTTCTGCGTCGCCGAGATCTTTCTTGTCACTTGATTTCACCTTCTTGCCAATGATCTTATCCCATGACAGCTGAACCATGTCTGAAGAAGGCTTGTATGTTGGAATGTTTGTAGCAAAGTCTGGATACTGTCGCGTAATGGTTGTCTTGCGCTCTCTATATTCTTGTGTCTCCCATTCAGATGGCTCAGGCGCGCTTTCTCTCTCAAACTTTGCTTTTACTTCATCCTTTGTAAGTGAAACCCACAGCTTATCGCCATCGTATCCGCTCAAATGATATTTTGGGATAAAGTAATAGGTCTTTGATACCATGCCCTCTTTTGTTTGAATGTAATCGAGGGTTATGCTTTCAACCTTGCCAAGGTCCTTGTCGTCACTTGATTTCACCTTCTTGCCAATGGCCTTGTCCCATGAAATGATATCGCTCATACACAAACACTTGTGAACATACAATTTTTATCTATTTCATATTAATCTTATATAAGCCGCTGTTTATACCTCTGAACAGCAATAGTAGCTATAATCCCAATAGCAAGCAGTACTGTTGCAAGCGGAAATTCAGGTACTATTGTAGCAGTAAATGTTACTGAGTCAGTCATGTCAGTTGCAGTGGCCGTTTCGTCCCCCCCTGGCTTGATGTTGCTTATATCTATGGTAACTGGCCCTGTGTAGTTACTATCAAGCTCGATCCTCTGCGTTGCCCTCCCTCCTACCCCCGGTTGGTCAAGCTGCTCCCATAATTTTCTGCCATCAGGAGTATAAATTGCCATATCGTAGCTTTCTACAGGCATAGGCTCACCTCCGATTGCTCCAGGGATAGTAAGCGCCCTTTCAACATCGCCAGACCCAGTTACATTTGACTCCGTTTGAGGGATTGTATTGCTAGTAGGCAGTGGAGCACTGGCGTTATTGAATACTATCTCTACCTGCAAGGCATCCTCTACGTCAGAAACGGTCTGAGGCC
>JAICVG010000177.1 GCA_025935445.1 Nitrososphaera sp.
CGTAAACCAGCGGGGCATCAACCCCTGTGCATTTTTTAGAAGATAAGAAGCGCTGCTGTCTAAGATGTACGTTGTTGCATAGTCATCGCTACTACGAACACTCCTGCCATAAGCCTGAACAAGCCGTAGAACTGTGTTCCATGTATACCACTTTGGGTCGCGCTCCTTTTTTGCAGCGATTTTCTTATCTGTGAGGTCAGGATATGGTACCTTGACAATCACCTGAAATCTTGACAAGTCATCCTTTAGGTCTACTCCAAGGTGTAGAGATGGAGATATCAGAACTGTCTGATTCTTACTCTCATAGTGTTTTTGCAGTACTTCGCTTCTATCAAGACTAGATGCTGTCTCTATAAGTCTGCTTGCATTTTCCTTGCTAATGTTGTCCCTAATAAATTGGAGCTGTGAATAGGACGTAGTATGGATTATCCCCTTTTCATTTCTGTGTATTGACATGATATTGTCTACTGCCTGAGCAATTTTAGGCATGCTCACATTCATTGTTTTGGCACTGAGCCATGCCACATTCATCATGTGGATAGGCCTATTCTTGACTGGAAAGTCTGAATCTTCAATTCGGATGAATTTGACTTTTTCAGGCTTAAGGCCTGTAGTCTTGCATATGTGGTCTTTGCTAAGGATTGTAGCGCTCATAAAAAGCGAGACCGAACCCTTGTCGAGGATTGTATCAAAATAGCTGGAGACTTCAAGTGGCATCAGAGTTACCTTTACCAGCTGGTTAGCAGAATCGCGCTGGACACCTGATACTATCCAATTGTCTTTGTTAGCTTTTATGTCGTCGATGACTACTGTAAGATTCTTGTCGAGTTCTAGCGCATCTATTAGATTCTTTTCAGTGTATGGTTCTAGAGTCACTTTCTGATTGCTGCGCTCTATAATGCCTTGGGCCTTTTCTGTAAACTCAACTAGCCGTTCCTTTAGCTTCGAGCAAAGGTCAAGCCACGTTTCAATGTCATCAATGTTACCATCTGGCATATGCATCTTCAAGAAAGGAAGCATGTTCTTGCGGATCGTAAAACTCCTAAAGTCGCCCACTTCATTTTCGAGCTGGTGTGCTTCGTCTAGAACCAGCAGCTTACGTTTCTGTGTTGCGCCAGCATAAAAGATGTCTGATAGAAAATATCGATAATTGTAAACAGTATGGGTTGCGTGACTACCTATCCACTTTTGGTGGTAATAGTGGCATGGCCGCCAATCTAGGTCGACTAGCTTTGGTTTTGATCTCATCTTCTCCACGTATCTGCGCTCCGCAAAGGGATCAAGCTTAACAAGCTCGTGGAGAGTACCTTGACCCTCGACTTTGTAGTCAATAAGGCGAGTCTTGTATGAGCAGTCATAAGATTCGTCCTTAATGCAGGGTCCATAGTTGCAGCTCTCATCAAGGCCCATATCCTCCTTGACTATACATGGAAAGTTGCTTCTTCCCTTTACATCGACTATGAACGGAAAGTCACGCCGGTACTGAGTCTGAAGATCTTTGGTTGCTGTACAGATATGAGAGCTCCCAAGATAGCGAGCAAGAGTTATTGCAACGGGTGTCTTGCCAAAACCGGTAGGAGCTTCAAGGAAAATTTGCCTATAGCCTGACTTGATCGCCGAATCGATCATGTCAAGGACTTTCTTTTGCTTTTCCCTGACCGTAGGAAACGGAAAATGTGTTAATATCGTGCTTGTCATTTTTTCGAAATTACCCGCAGGCAGTGTGTCTCTAGAGATACCACGCTTTTTAAGGTTGGCGGTTCTCTCCAGAGCCCTCGTACAGCCAACAGCAGACGTACCCTGTTTCTGTCTCAAACTCCGGCGGGTTGCGCTTGCATACATCCATCGCATGGACGCAGCGGTCATAGAATCTGCAGCCTTGGGGAGGACTGAGCAATGATGGCGGGCTCCCCTTTACAAAGTGAATTTTTTTGTCCTTTGTCCTCAGCTTGGGGATTGCTTCAATCAAAGCCTGAGTATAGGGGTGGCGGGGGTTCTTGTAAATATCCTTTGTAGTCAAGAATTCGACGAGTTGTCCAGCATACATGATGGCTATCCTATCTGTTATCTGTGAAACAAGTGCGAGATCATGTGTTATTAGTATAATCGTTATCCCTTTTTCCTTCTGCAATTTTTTAAGCAAGCTGATTATTTGCGACTGGACCACCATATCGAGCGCGGTTGTCGGTTCGTCGGCTATTAAAACATCAGGATTCAGCAAAAGGGCCATTGCAATTACAACGCGCTGTTTCATGCCGCCGGAGAGCTCGTGGGGATAGCGCTTTGCAATCGACAAATCAAGGCCAACTTGTTGGAGCGATTCCGCTATTATATCATCAATTTTGCCTTGAAAGTGGTGTTCTATTAGAATTTCACGCAACTGGCTTTCGACGTTATATACTGGATCAAGCGCGTTCATGGCGCCCTGAAACACCATTGATATTCTCTTCCATCGTACCTTGCTGTCGAATTCAGACGAAGACATTTTGGTAATGTCATCGCCTCCTAGGATTATGCTTCCTTCAACTATTTTGCCAGGCAACTGTATTGATCGCATAAGGGCTGCGCCTAGTGTGCTTTTGCCGCATGCTGACTCGCCAACAATGCCAAGGGACTCACCCTCATTAATCTCGAAGTTAATGCCATCTACTCCCTTTATTATCCCGTTCTCTGTAAAATAATATGCCTTGAGGCCGGATACTTTTAGTTTCGGCAATAACAAGAGAAGAAATCAATTATACGTTATATGAGCATTCTGGCAGCTTCTAGCAGCGACTGTAACTGTATTTATATTACTAGCACGAGAACTTGGAACCACTTGGGTGTAATCCTTGAGGCAAGAGGGCTGAGAAAATATTTTCCTATCAAGAAAAGTTTCCGGCAGTTCTTCAAGCTAGCACAACCCGACCTCTATGTCAAGGCAGTAGACGATGTCAGTTTTATCGTTGATCGGGCCAAGGTGTTAGTATTTGCAGGTGCATCTGGCTCAGGCAAGACGACCGTTGCAAGGCTTGTCATGCGCGCGATAGATCCAGATAGTGGCTCAGTAATATTTGAAGAAAACGATGTAACGCGCTCCAAGGGAAGCCAGCTCAGGCACTTCCGTAGGGCAGTCCAGATGGTATATCAAGACCCATATGCATCACTAAATCCCCGTATGAAGGTTGGAGACATAATAATGGAGCCAATTAACATTCACGACAAGAGAACCTCAAAGGAGCAGAAGTTAGAAAATGTTCTAAATGCTCTACGTGAGGTAGGCCTTGAGCCACCAGAAGAGGTAGCAGGCAGGCTTCCATACACACTCTCAGGAGGTCAAAGGCAGAGAGTGGCAATAGCAAGAGCACTAGTGCTCCGGCCTACACTTATCGTGGCCGACGAGCCGGTGTCGATGCTTGATGTGTCGGTTAGGGGCGAAATATTAGGACTCATGCAGAGCCTAAGGCAGAAATTTAACATTTCTTACATCTACATAACACACGACCTATCGACAGCGCGATATATAGGAGACGATTTAGCTATAATGAAATCAGGTAAGATAGTCGAGATAGGTCCAATTGACAAGATCCTTTCGGATCCTTGCCATCCATATACAAGATCGCTAATAAACGCAATACCGGAGCTATGAAGCAAATGAACCATACCTATGTTTAGAAAAAATATATTAAGTGTGTGCTAGCCTCTGATTGCGTTGCAAAAACGTGGATTACTAGCATCATCTATTGTTTCTGTTGTTGTACTTCTTTTGGTTACTTCTGTGGCATTTGAGAATCCTGCTTTCTCACAGGTACAAGAAAAAGGTCCCCATATAGATCAGGCGAGATTTATCCACCGCACGGATGAGAATCTTGCGCTTGAAGAGGTCAAATCTGGATCCCTCGACATGTATTTTTTCCCCATCCCTCATGAAGCTGCCAATGATGCAAGAAACGATCCTAGGCTAAAGGTATATGATACGACTGCTGGCTCGCTAGGGTTTTTTGTAAATCCTGCTCCTGCAGCAGACCCGAACATTCTCAATCCATTTCAATTCAAGGAAGTTCGTTATGCTTTAAACTATCTGATCGACCGAGACTTCGTGGTTAATGAGATTTTGAAAGGTTATGGCAGTCCCCTTATTGATCCCTTTGGCATATATTCACCAGAATATCTGAACATTATCGACACAGTCGAATCATTTGGGTTTAGGTACAATCCTTCCGTTGCATCAAGCATGATTTCTGAGGCA
>JAICVG010000165.1 GCA_025935445.1 Nitrososphaera sp.
GCCAATTCTTCCTCTCCTTATCTCGAGTGTTGCGATCATATACGTACTTTCGCTGGTAGGCCTAGATAAGATCGAAGCAAAAGATGCGGGATCCGATGGCGCCATAAAAGGCAACGATGAAAGATAGGAAGAACTCATCAACGCTGAGTCTAACATAGGGAACCTCGCAAATTCTCGAAGCTTTTTTAGGGAAGAGCTTAGCCCCCAGGCGCACTCAGCCGATGAATCATCAGAATCAAAAGAGAACTCATATGAAATCTTGTGAATGACGCTGTTGACAGGATACAACATTTGTGCCATTTCTCTTATCCCATTTAAGTGCTCAGTAGTACAATCTATCATCATTCTTTGAGGTTACGCTGCTAATTCCATGAGAAACCTGCTGAATTTTTCTGAGGATTTGATCTTTCATTGACTCGAGAATGAGTTGCGTATTAGCCAGATATCATAGGTTTACTTCTATGGTTGGCAAAATTCAAATCACAGCTTCACTCGCTATGAACCAATTGATTCTAGTGGCGGTAAAGAACAAAGAGAGTAATTGATTCATATCCGAATTTGATATTCGGGAGATATCTTAATCATTCAGAGAATTATTGGTGCATGTTTTTGTTTAGTTAACCCGCTGATACAACAAAGAGATCCTCTTGATATTTTGGTAACGAATCTAGAACTCTTGGCTGCAAGCCAAAAACAGATCCTAGGACCTCATTTGAATATGCCCCGAAGGCACCTGAAAGGCCTATGTCTTCGGGTCGTTCATGGTTAAAGAAGACTGCAAAATGCATATCTTCATTCGTACTCACATTTTCTATGTAATGAAAGTAGGCAGAGGGGATAAAAACGATTTCTCCGGGTCCAACTTCAAACGTATCTACCTTGTTCCCAGGGCTAAAAATGGTCATCCTTGCTCTTCCACTTATGACATAGTCTAATTCAGCGGCATTTGGGTGCCAGTGTGGCTCTCGTATGCCTTTGGGCTTTAAGGTCAAAAGATAGCACGCAAGACCCTCAAGAACCTCAAAATTATTGGCGCTGCCAAGAGAAACTGTACCGCCCTTGCTTTGAACCGTAGGTGGAAAAGCCTTAAGGTTAAATTTATGGTAGTTAGGGATTTTCTGATAAGTAGTTGAGGTGGTAACAACGGTGTTGGATTTGGACGTTATAAGTACATCTTTACTAGATCTCTTGAAACCCCTAAAATATTCGGATGAAAGTCCAAATGTCGCTCCAAGTACAGCATCGGTCATAGCACCGGTTGACCCAGATATTCCAATATCTTCCGGGAGCTCATGGTTAAAGACAACAGCGAATTTAGTGTCTCTCTCGTGGATATTCTCGATGTGATGAAGATAACCTCTGGGAACAAATACCATCTCTCCAGGATCGACAGTAAATGTGTCATGTCCAGCACCCGGACTAAAGATAGTCATGAGAGCTCTGCCAGCCAAACAGTAGCTAAGTTCAGCGGCATTTGGGTGCCAGTGTGGCTCTCGTACACCTCCCTTCTCCAAGTGTAGCGAGTAAGTTGCCATACCTCTCAGTATCGGGAAATTATCTGCGTTAGCCATACTTCTCGTGCCGCCATTACAAACAGCTTGTGGTTTTATAGCTTCAAGATTAAATGTATGAATTGAACTCATGTATTTTCTTTTTATTAGAACGTACCGATCTATTTCAAGATACCTGTAAGACAGTACCACTGTTGCTACAATAATATGATATCTCTACGAATCAGCAAATTCCGGGGATACAGTAAGTGAAACTCACTCAGGATCTGAAATTACATCTTAATTATTTTTTCTTCTTCTCTTAATTTCGTCTATTAGTGGAGATACAGGTATGATGTAAGGGTGGGTTTATTCGGTCAAATCTGTCTCCCCTCCCACCGAACCCCTCCTCCAGTTGCATTGAGTCCAAATTTCAAAGTTTTTTATGCCGAGTCCCTCTGGGCCCGCCTTTGTTTTAATAACAATCTAGGCTGTGACTAACTTTTGTTAGTTCAGTACAAAGAGGATACGATGTAAATTGCCAGGTGATTATTGTGCCTGATGCACCTCGTGGAGTATTCCTTCTTTTTGTTCAGCTGACGACGCGAATGTAAAAATATATTTCTTATTATTAACTTCATTTGATCAAGCTCACAGCAACAGGATTGAGAAAGCCCTACAGTTTTTTTACTTCCTCAATCTGTCGTTTGTCATTGACATAAAGTCCGATGACTTGTGCATGTAAATTCCATGAGGATACTTCGTGCATTGCTCTCAGTAAATGTATATAGTGATGTTCTCTGTCACCGGGGTTTCCCGCGCAATCATAATGTCCTACTACTGCTATTATTTGAGAACCATGCTTCTCTATCGATATGGAGACTGCTCTTCTGATAGGTGCAATCGCTTCTGAGTGGTCCTCACTAGAAAAAATCCCATCAGCGCCAGGAAACGTCACCATGTCAACTCCATCAATATTATACTTCTGCTTCATGTGATCTATTACAACCTCCTGAGTTCTGCCATCAATACAATTTATAGCAGTTCCAAATCTGAAATTCATCATCATTTCTGAATAACCCTTAGAGTATATGTGGAGTAGTCACTATCTTGCCGAACAGCTGCGAGTCTGCCATCTTGATATGCCCTTCAACCATCTTACTAAATGGAAGGATTGTATCAATTACTGGCTTTATCTTTCCCCTGCTGACCCAGCCTATTACTTCTTCCAAGCCTGCTTTAGTTCCTTGCGTTGCCCCCAACAGATTAGTTCCTTTGAAGAAAAGATATCTGAGGTCGATTGTCGAGAGGTAGCCAGTGGTCGCACCCGTGGACACAAGAGTCCCGGCCATCTTCAATAGCGCGACTTCTTGCGGGAATACAGTCTTGCCAATATGCTCATAGACTACATCCACTCCTTGTCGATTTGTTATTTCACGCACCTTCTTGTACCAATCAGGCTCACGATGATTGACTACAAAGTCAGCGCCAAGCTGCAAGCACTTTTCCATTTTGTCGTTGTTGCCTGCGGTAGCAATGACATCACAATTGAATAATTTAGCAATTTGTATGCCGGCTATTCCCATTCCGCTTCCTCCACCCATTATCAGAACTGTCTGTCCCGGCCTTATCTTAGCTCGAGTGACAAGCATGTGCCAGGCCGTCATGCCTACCATTGAAATTGCCGCTGCGTCAGTAAACGATACAGTATCCGGGACTTTTACCACGTTGACCTCCGGTAGATGTGTGTACTGGGCAAAGCCCCCCCATAATGGTCCTGTCTGAAAGCCCCATACCTGCCTGCTGCCGCAATCATATTCCCTTCCAGATGTGCATTCATAGCATACTCTGCAAGTCAGATTTGGGTACGAGGCCACTCTGTCTCCCACCTTGATATTAGTCGTGACATTCTCGCCAACTTCAGCAATTGTCCCAGCAATGTCGCTTCCTGATATGTGAGGCATAGGGATCTTGATTGGTTCGCCCCAAATGCCCCAGAGATCATTATAGTTGTATGCTGCTGCTTCAACTTTTATCAAAACTTCATTGCCTTTTGGCTTTGGTGTATCAATGTCTTCGATTTTAACTACCTGACTGGGATCTTTGTGGTGCTCTCTATAGACTGCTGCTTTCATCTATACTGCATCCACTTCCTCATGGATGGTCATATATTCATTAGTGGAATCAAACCGAAGATTTTGGACCGTCGTATGGCAAAGCAAACCGTTTGTTAACAATGGATATCTTATGCCTTGCCCTTAATGATGGCTCAACTTCCGCTGGACAGAAACCAAACTCGAAATCAAACCAAGTGTTGGAGACATCGGCCAGCAGTGTATCTGTATGCTCTTTTTTTAAGGCACAGGGATAAAGGTTATCAGAAGTGAGAAGCATAACTTTAGACACACACACATAATCCTTTTATCCTGGCCTGTGCAGTACAATTATTGCTTCTTCCTTTTTTGTTGAAATTGTCTTGAGTCCAAATCTTGAAGTTTTTTTTGCCGAGTCCCTCTGGGCCCGCTAAAAATAAAAAACGTTCAAAAACTGGACTCAATATTTGCTACGACCTAGTATTTTCAACATGGCTTACGTCAGAATGCGTTATCTGGCGGTGTTTGTGAGTGGGCAGCATCTGCTTGTTACCGGTGATACACGGGCCTAGGTATGCGAACAAGACTGTTGGCAGATCTCACAACAAAAGAATTTGAAACCATCTTTGATCAAAAGGATGGTGTTCTTAACTCCCTAAAGTACCCAAAGCGCGAATCCTTTCAGTTCCGTTCTGAACAATCATTTTTTATGGATTTTGTGACCTAGGCGGAACCAAGTTCGTCAAAATATATACAATATTGATGTGTATATTATCTGGGTGGAAAAACAATA
>JAICVG010000116.1 GCA_025935445.1 Nitrososphaera sp.
GATTAGTAAAAGAAGATTGCTTTAGAAAATCAACCAGTTTCAGATAGCAATCAGGGCCCTCAAACGTTTTCTTTGTAAGCACACCTTCAAACATCGAAGCATTTACACTGATCGAATCTGTTGTCATCAGCAATTGAATATTTGGTTCTGCCATTAGTGATGGTATCTTTGGTAATCAGAGTTTATTAGCTATTTGGACACAAATCATTCTAGATAGGCCAAAAAGCAATTGTGATATGTGTGCTTGCGTGCTTGCATTTGAATTGCTGCCGGGTGGTAAATCCGTCGCATGGATGTACACACAGTTGTTGTTGTTGCTGCTCTTTATTCTCCACTTAGTAAGAGAGAGAGATATACATTACTTCAAGTATTTTTCATTTCTAAATAACGTTACCTAGAGACCATATAAAATTCTCAAATGCCTGCTTGATTTTATCCTTAGAATCAAAGAAGGAATGATAATTGGCAGTACCTTAAAAAAGGGCAAGATATACCCAAAGTTTCAATGTTGGAAGGCACCAGACCATTGTTCCGGGCCGGCTCAGTAGAGTTTCAAACTAGACACCTGTTGGTGATCGCCGTTCTAGCTCTAGCTTTTAGTTCCGCCCTTATTATGAGATTTTATCCGTCAAAGTATGGCTACTACCTCAATGAGTTTGATCCGTATTTCGACTATCGGGCGACTAAGTTCATTGTCGACAACGGCTTGGATGCTTACTGGCAATGGCATGACACAATGTCATGGTATCCTGAAGGCAGGGATGTTCCTGGAACATCACAAGCAGTATTGCACATAACAGCAGCATACCTGTATCAAGCCTTTGGAAGAGGCATGTCGCTCATTGACTTCACCATTGCATTTCCTGCAATCATGGGCGCGCTGACCGTCATTGCAGTATTTGCTCTTGTAAGGGTGCTTGGAGGAACATCTGCTGGCATGTTCTCTGCGTTGATGATGGCATTTAGCCCTGCCATCATCCAGAGAGGCAATCTTGGATGGTTCAAGTCAGAGCCATTAGGCCTCTTTTTTGGCATACTGGCTATGTACTTATTCATATCTGCAATCAAGCACAAGGAGATCAAGTATGCTATCGCAAAGGCAATAGCAGGAGGATTGATACTTGGTCTTGCCAATGGCTCTTGGGGAGGCATTCAATACTTTAGCATTCCAATATCGCTATTCTTTATTGCACTTCCCTTCTTTAGAAGGGATTTAACCATACCCATGTACGTCGCAATTGCATTTACAGCATTTACGCTGATAACCGCGGCAGCATTTCCACGACCTGGAGTATCGTTTGTACTAGGCCTACCTGGCCTAGCAATGATGGCCGGTACTGCCTTTTTGGTAATCGCCTTCTTTGTAAAGAAGATCAGCAGACCAATGGTGCAGACTAGAAATGTGGCCTTTGTGCTTATCGCATTTGTTGCAATAGGCATGGCGTTTATTGTGGCTGGGCCTTACGTATCTCCTAGCTTTAGATATCTCAATGCCATCAACCCGTTCATAGGTTCCATAGATCCACTTGTGGAATCAGTTGCAGAGCACTTTACGCCAACCGTTGCTGACTACTTTGTTGACTTTTCTGTGCTCTTGATGTTTGCAGGACTTGGTGGATGGCTTGCATTCCGCCGCAGGAATGATACAGCGATATTTGCATTATTGATCGGCATCACGGGAGTGTACGTCAGCGCTACCTTCGCTAGGCTGCTGGTATTTGCATCCGTTGGTATAATCGTCCTTGCAGGACTTGGATTATATGAAGTGACGCGTAGTATCATGGCTTATAGAGTAGCGACTGCAACCCCCGCCGCAACAGGACCAACAAGATTAACGGCAGCCACAAGAGAAGAAAGGAGAAGGATGGAATTTGCAAGTAGGGGACATTCTACCTCCGGACAGGTAGTAAAGATAAGCTTTGTTATCGTCATGATAATGATGCTTTCAATTCCAATGTTCTACCCTTCTAACTCCAATTGGGTCAGCTCTGCAGACGTCCCAACAGCCATCGCAAATGGCGGAACGGGCTTTAGGCTTCAGAGTGACGACTGGATAAATGCCATGGACTGGCTTTCAAAGAACACCGAGCCGAATGCTGTGGTTGCATCATGGTGGGACTATGGCTATTGGATAACTACTCTTGGAAATAAGCCCACACTTGCAGACAACGCAACCCTCAATCATACTCGCATCCAGTCAATAGCAAAGATGTTCGTTTCCGACGAAGAATCAGGAATGAAGATAGCTCAAGACTTGAAAGCTGACTATATCTTGGTGTATGTGGTTGGACAAGTACGGTTCTATGGCCAACTCAATGCTACCGGAACAGATGCTGCTACTGCTGCTGGTGATGATCAAAGAATTGGAATCTACACATTAGGCCAGGGTGGAGACGAAAGCAAAAAGCAGTGGTTCATGAGGATTGGAGGCTTTGATGAGGCAAACTATATTGAGGAGGATGGGTTCACACCCAAACCCGAATTCTGGAATAACACGCTCATTGGCAAGCTCTTCCCGTTTGATCCTCTGTACTATGCAAGGTTTGGCGCACAGGGTCCAGCAGAAGTACAGGAGACATGGCAGCCTGGATTCGTGGGATTGTATGCACAAAATGTAAAGTATCCCGCAGACGGAGGAAATGATCAGCCACTACACCTTGTCTATGCCTCTCCAAGCTTTGAGAATAAAGAAGGCATTTTGTTTGGAATATTCATTTACAAGGTAAACCATGACTATACTCCAAACCCATAAGGAGACCAATATCTCCATCAGTAGCAAAAAATACCAAGCCCAAGATTCTGACATCTATATGACAGTGTCTGAGCCAAGTGATAAAAACAGCACCAAAAAAACCATTGAGAGATTGAATAACGATAATAACAATAATAATAATAATTCTTATCCCGATGCAGGACTCTCAAAGCAGGTTGCTGAGAGAGTTTGTAGTGTTCCTCTCGGAATTTTTTACATCTAGCCTTGCGATAAAAGGTAGAGAGAAAGGATAACCACACACAGCACATCCATAAGGCAGAATAGAGATATTCGAGGGGCGTTAAACTACGCTGAAAAATCATCATCACAACAGTATTGAGAAAGCTTTTCAATAATTGAAGAATAATGAGTTATTGCGTTTACTGAAGAAAAGTTATATTATCTTTTTTCATCGAAAGAGAGGCTGCAATATATTACGTAATAACATGACTTTTTCTCCAGTTAATTTCTATGTCCCTCCTAGCAAAAGTTAAAAGTACAATTCCCATACTTCTGATAGCAGTAGTTCAGAAGAAGATTGTTGTTGTTGTTGTTGTTGTTCTTTTTCATCCTCTCTAGATGCAGCGGTAATGCTAGTCTCTTTCATTCTTTTTTTAAGGTATCTAGCCAAGTCTGTCGTAGTAATTATCCCTATTATTGCTCTATTGTGAGCAGCAGGATCCTCAACCAAAAGATGCCTCACTTTGTTTCTTATCATTATAAGAGCTGCTTCTTCAATTGGCTGATCCTTTCTTATAGAAAGGATTGGAGAAGACATCAGAGAGCCTGCAGTAATACTATCAGGAGACGCTCCCTTTGAGATACTCTTAACAATATCGCGTTCTGTCAATATTCCAATGACTTTATTATTCTGTTCTTCATCTGCTATAGCAATAGAGCTAACGTTCCAGTCGACCATGACCTTTGCAAGCTCCAACACGCTAGCTTTGGAATCACGCATAACCATTCTAGCATTCATATAGTCTTGAACAGAGCTCATATTTGCTACCCATTACTTGCGCTGCTCATGCATTATATCCTTTTATAGGTGTATATTCGGAGTGAATAAAAAAGAAAATAAAAGAAATATAGAATGTAATTTCTTTAATTTACATGTCCATGTAGGGATTTGGGCCACCCATGCCACCCATGCCACCACCAGGTGGAGGAGCGCTCTCTTTAGACTTAGATGCAGCAATTACGTCATCTATCCTCAAGATCATGCATGATACCTCTGTAGCCGCGCTGATTACCTGTTCCTTGACTTTTAGTGGTTCGTAAATGTCTTTTGCAGCCATATCTGTGACCTTGCCGTTAAATACATCTACGCCATATCTGGGCTTGGCTAGAGCTGCTTTAGCTCTGAGCTGTGTTTGAGTGTCCAGAGGATCCATTCCTGCGTTTTCTGCCAGAGCTATTGCAATATCTTCTACACTATCGGCAAATCTTTCTACTGCTAGCTGAGACCTTCCTGAAAGAGAAGCTGACCATTCTCTGACTTTTTGGGATATGTAAACTTCTGGAGCTCCAGCACCCACAATAATGTATGGGTACTCTACTACATCTTTGACAGTCATAATGGCATCATGGATTGACCTTTCAGCCTCGTCAACAACCCGTTGAGATCCACCTCTTACTAAGATAGAGACAGCCTTAGGATTCTTACATCCTTCAACAAAAACCCATTTGTCAGTCTCTACTCTACGCTCTTCTACTAGTTTGGCATAACCCAGGTCAGCCTCGGAGAGTTCGTCTATGTTAGATAGCACTCTACCTTCAGTCGCCTTTGCAAGATTATTCATGTCGCTTTCCTTTACCCTTCTGACAGTTAGTATCCCTTCTTTTGCAAGATAATGCTGAGCCAAATCATCAATTCCCTTCTGACAAAGAAGTACGTTTGCGCCTGAAGCGGATATTTTATCTACCATAGATTTGAGCATACGATTCTCCTCTTCTAAGAACATCTGCATCTGCTGTGGCTCAGAGATGCGGATCTCTGCGCTCATCTCTGTCTTTTCAATTTCTAATGCAGCATTGAGTAAAGCTATCTTTGCATCCTCAATACGCTTTGGCATAGCTCCGTGTACAACTTCTTTGTCAAGCACAATGCCCTGAATCAGCTTGGTATCTTCTATGGATCCTCCTGCCTTCTTTTCGACCTTTATGCTGTCAACGTCTACTTTGAGGTTATTACTATTATCACTAGCCTTTTCTGCTATAGCTATGACTGCATCTACTACTATCTTAGAAAGAGGTTCTGCGTTCACGGAGACAAGCTTGGAAGCCATGCTTGTACGCGCTATCTTGCCAAGTATTTGCCTGTCTGCTGCGTCAACTTTTGTTGATGCCTTCTTTAGTATTTCAATAGCTTTTTCAGATGCCATTCTGTAACCGTCGACTATGACAGTAGGATGAACGTCCTTTGCTATCAGTTCTTCGGCCTTGGACAAGAGAGACCCAGCAAGAACAACTGTTGAGGTTGTGCCATCTCCCACCTCATTGTCTGTAGCCTTGCTAATCTCTACCATCATCTTGGCTGC
>JAICVG010000182.1 GCA_025935445.1 Nitrososphaera sp.
GCACCCTCTCAAACGGCACAAGCACAGAAATTGACTTCAGTTTTTGTCCGCCTTTCTTTTCTTGCACAGATATTTTCTTGTGTTTCAGGTATAAAAATTGGTCGCAGGTTAGGTGAATAGGTTTCTGTTGTAAATATTCATATTATACCTTTTCTTCATGAAGAAGAAAGAGCTATAGCCACTACTGCATTCTATGAACATCTTCTCTAGGATCATCATGATTTGCAAAGTACACCGTATAGCTGTAAACAAGGACTCATACTTTGTCTCTGTCATGTAGATGTGACTTGAGCTATCATATTATAGCCGACTTCAGGCCTCCTGCTTCCGTTTATTGCACAGCTTAGATCAGGGGCTATTTGTCCACAAAGATCTTCCGGTCTTTTTTCGTTTTATTTGAGAGTATGGACTTTGACAGTTGTTCTTCAATAGGGAAGAGTTTGCCACATGTTGCTATTTAAACTAATTTCTGTTGCAAACAAGATTCTGGCCGGACGGATTATCCCATATCCGTAGAGAATCATATATCGTAGAAAAAAGCGATTTTATCGTATAATTAACATATAATAGTAGGAACTTAAAAGAAACTGGTAGCGCGGATGTGGCAGAGTGGTCTTCTTTCTAGGTGAACATAATAATGCGTCGGCCTTGAGATGACAAGCGCCGGTAAGCCGATTCGCCCTCGGGCGATCAGGAGTTCGAATCTCCTCATCCGCGCCACTATGTATATTATTATTACATTTTTCTTGGGGATTCGCGGTGCTGTCGATCCTTTACTCTCTGGCTATGCTCAGACTTGATCCTGCGCTCAAGCCGTGCTACGAGCTCCTTTGATGCACTGAGTGGATCATAGCCCACAGCCTTTGCATCTATCACACCATTTGACGTGATAAGCCGCGTCCTGAGTGAATACTTGCGCGTCTTGTGCTTGTCTGCATACACGACTATAGATCTCACATCTCCAAGCTTGCCCTGAATCTTTTCCAAAAAGCGCGCAAGCTGTTCTTGAATTTCTATTCTGTCCTGCCCGTCTTCAAAGTGTGCCATGTGGATGATGGGCTCGCTGCTCTTTTTGGGCAAAATAAGCTCAAGCGCATCCTTTGGGGTGACTATGCCCATTGGCCTTCCATCTCCAACCACAACCGCCTCTTCATTTTGCCTGAAGTGGTCTGTCATGACATTGAGCTTGGTGCCCCGCTCGACTGAAAAGGCCCTTCTTGTGATATCTTTTACCTTGACATCTTTGATGCCCGCAGTTCCCCCAGAGATTGCTGCAGACTTGCTTGTGCGCTCACGCGGAGTCGCAATTATCTTAGCTATGTCAAGTATACTCAATGTCCCGCGGAGGATGCCTTTTGTATTTATCACTGGAAGCCGTGAAATGTTGTATCTTCTCATTTTAGAGATTGCATCAGCAAGCGAGGTATTCTCCTCTATTACTATCGCGCCAGACATGACCTCGTCGACAATAGCATGCCCAAAGTCTGCTGTCGACACAAGGTCAGTTTCGCTGATAATGCCGACGAGCTCGCCTTTTTCTACCACCGGCACGGCGCGGTTTCCACTCCCAATTACAAGCTGGGCAGCCCTTTCAATGTCGTGGTCTGTACTCAACGTCGACGTGCTGACAATGTAGCTTTTTAATTTTGAAGAAGGCTGTGCAGTAGAATTAATGATCTGCTTAGCAAATATCATACCTAGGTATTTGCCGTTTTCATCTACTATGGGTATCTGGTTGATTGATCTATCTGCCATAAGGTTTAATGCTTTTGCAACCGTGTCCTCAGAGGTGAGAGCAACGACGTCTGTCACCATTATTTCTGATACTTTCATTCAATAGAACTTCTAGGTGCTTGTTATTTTAAACCTTACACATTTGCAGCAGGCAGCATAGTTATAATGCTTCTCGGCTTCTTGCTAGTACAATGGATAAAGAGCGGCGGCTGGCAATAGTGGCAATAGCAGCTGTAATGGTGGCTGCAGTCGCGACTGTTTTTTTCACGCCATCGCAGACTACACTTCCCATACCTGAGCCGGGACAGAGCAATGGCAACAATACCCACTCTGGCGTTCAGGTGCTTGCCGAGAACCTTGACGTGCCTTGGGCTATTGACATCGCCGAGGATGGCAGGCTCTTTTTCACAGAAAGGAACGGCAGGATAATGGCTATAGAGAAGAATGGCAGTCTTCTTTCAGATCCTGTAGCTTACATCAATGTCATGCAGAACAGCGAATCAGGACTATTAGGATTGGCACTCCATCCCAACTTTACTGAGAACCATCTGCTTTATATCTACTATACTTACTCCAATGATTCAGCTGTTTTGAACAAAGTCCTAATGCTTACAGAAAATAACAACAAAATAGTCGAATCAAAAGTCGTCATTGACAACATCCCTGCTGCCGATAGAAATGACGGTGGTAGGATCAAGTTTGGACCCGATGGCAAGTTATATATCGCCACAGGCGACGCACGGCAGCCCGAGCTTGCCCAAGATGCCGGATCACTTGCAGGCAAGATCCTGCGACTCAACTCTGACGGCAGCATCCCCGAAGACAACCCTTTTGAAGGTTCGCCTGTGTATTCTTACGGACACCGCAACATTCAGGGGTTGACATGGCATCCCCTGACAGGCGAGCTGTACGCAAGCGAGCACGGGCTTGAGGGCAATGATGAGATCAATCTCATTAAACCGGGCACTAACTACGGCTGGCCCATCGAAGATTGCAATGCCGAGAAGTTTGAAAAGCCGATCGTATGCTTCAACCCTGCAATAGCTCCTGCAGGAATGACATTTGCTGCTTCAGATAGCTTAGGCTACCAGAATGACATATTGCTTGCCACTCTGAAGGCTCAACACATTCGTCTAATCGATTTGGGATCTGGTGTTGAAAGCAACATCCTGACCGGATTTGGAAGAATACGCGATGTTGTTGAAGCTCCTGATGGGTCGCTTTACGTTGCTACAAGTAATAAAGACGGAAGAGCCGTACCCGCGCAAGATGATGACAAGATTTTAAGGATCATCCGCCCGCAGTAGCATGACAGTAATGGCGGTGGAGAAAAAGTTCTATGAAATGAGCAGGGAAGAGCGCCTTGACTACATAAGAAAGGCTACTGGAATATCTGATGACATTGAAGTAATGCTCAGACCCCTTCCATATGAAGACGCAAACAGGATGATAGAAAATGCTATTGGCATTATGTCTATCCCGATGGGTATCGCCACCAATTTCGTCATAAACGGCAGAGAGTGTATGATCCCAATGGCTATAGAAGAGCCATCCGTTATTGCTGCAGTTGGCAAGGCTGCAAAAATAGCCAAGGTCAATGGTGGATTTATTGCTGAGGCTGATAATTCTCTTATGATAGGTCAGGTGCAAGTTGTCGGGCTTGGCAACATCAAGCATGCAATGACTAAGATATTAAGAAACAAAAACCAGTTACTTGCCACTGCCAATTCAAATAGCAGGTCTCTGACTGCAGTCGACTTGCAGGTGCGACAGCTGCGCGATAAAAGCCCAAACAATATGGGCAATATGCTGCTCGTAGAGCTGGTCATTGACACCAAGGACGCCATGGGTGCAAATGCGATAAATACTATGTGCGAAGCAATAGCGCCATATGTGGCCAAAATTACTGGTGGCGAAGTTGTGTTAAAGATATTATCCAATTATACTACCCAGAGGATGGTTAGATGCAAGGCCACCTTTGACAAGGAACGGCTTGGCGGCAGCCAAATTGTCAAGCGGATACTCTACGCTTATGCGCTTGCTTATTCTGACGCTTACCGTGCAGTTACTCACAACAAGGGCATCATGAACGGTATTGATGCAGTTGCGCTTGCCACCGGACAGGACTTTCGAGCTATTGAAGCTGGCGCACATGCCTACGCCGCAAGGGATGGAACCTATCGGTCGCTGACTAGCTGGCGCAGGACAAAGGAGGGCGACTTGGCTGGTGAAATTGAGTTACCATTGGCAGTAGGCGTGGTCGGAGGAATAGTCAATGCCCATCCTACCGCCAAGTTTGCGCTTCAAATTTTGGGCGTCAAAAGCGCAAAGGAGCTGGCAATGGTGATGGCTGCTGTCGGCCTTGCGCAGAATCTGGCTGCAATAAGAGCGCTATCCTCAGAGGGGATTCAAGCTGGTCACATGAAGCTGCATGCA
>JAICVG010000179.1 GCA_025935445.1 Nitrososphaera sp.
ATTATAGAATAAGTTATGATGTCTATGTTAGCGCTAGAAAGGGCAACGTGAAAAGGAGTTTGTGGAGCCGCTATCAGAGTTAATAAGAACAATATCAACCAGACTTGCTTGAGGAGTCGATAGAGGAAAAGATACAAGTCTATCCGGATATAGAACCATTCTTCCTTGTGTTTGTTTTTGAAGTTGCTTTAGCGAACATAGGTTTGCTTTGCATTTACTAGAATGAGCAGAGAATCATTTCTAGGCGACTTTGGAGAGCCAAAAAATTATTTCATAATGTCCATATAACAATTCATAGAAGAAACTTTAGGTAATGGATTTGAAAGGTAGCGCAAAAAAGAACTACTATTACTACAACAACTCTTCTAAAGCAAATATAGTGCATCCCATTAATGCAAGATACTGTAGTGTAGCAAGAATCAAAAAGTGGATTTAGAAGTCGCTATGGTTGTATAATATCAAATGTCATTGTGATAGATGATATGCATATACGATGTCTTGTCTAATATGGTTAGATTCTGATGGCTTACAGATCATCTTATGCCACATCCCCCATTAGTTACAACGTAAGAGTAGGCAGAAAAGAGGGGCTAGCACAGGCTCATTGACTTTGCAAGTAGAATTGCCCGCTGCGAGTCATCTTGGTGTATCTGATTGTTATTGTACTTGTTGCTAAAGTAAATCAGGTCTATCATCTTGCACCTGTCGATGTTGACTAATAAACCTCTTTTTGTACCACTTGCGGTATTGGCATTAGTCAGTATTATTAGCCTATCCACAAAGCTTGTCGACTTTAGTGTATTTGATATCTGCTCAAAGCTCTTAGTATGGTCTTTGTTAATAACGACTGCCACGGCAACCTTGGTGCCGTATAAATCATTGTAAGTTACATCGATTCCATTGCCCTCACCATTGGCCGCATGGGGTCTTGCCACCACTCCTACTTGGTGCGCATAGTTAACGAGATCCTTGACTGCGTTTCTGATACCAGATTCGAGCGTCTGAATGTCATTGCAGTTGCGCCTAATTTTGATAAAATCTGAAATCGGCACATACATCAGGCTACCCCTTATGTGAAGGCCAGGGTACACGTTCTTTATAGTGTCGTCTATAGATTGTTCGTCTATGTTATCAAGGCTCCGTCTTGCTGCGTTCTCCGTGGCGTGGTACATTATGTTGAGCATAGAGCGCACGTTGCGGAAATCTGGGAACTCGTCATAGATAACCCTGATTTTTGCAGCCAGGTCACGTTCAAGTTCTTCAGTAAGGCTCTTGCTTACGTCATGCTGCCTGATGTATTCAAGCACGATATCTATTATCTCCTCAAGCGTATTAGAGCCAGCAATGTCTATTTTGTAATTGGCCTTTTCCAGCCTGTCAAAAACTGAGATTGATGTCCTGCGTACCTCATCGTATGATGCTGGCGTGAATATAAGCATGAGCACTGTTGCGGGTAGATGTGCATTAATTACTGCCTTGATAAGTTCGACTGACTCTTTATCAGAGTCAAACTCGTCTATCTGGAACAGCGTTATCTTATGCAAGAACTTCAGGTTCAGTCTGGCGAGAGCTGTCAAGCTTGCTATAATGTCTTCAAGGCTTGCAACATTCTGTGTATCCTTCCTGAAATTGCCTTCAATTACAAGTTTTAATATTGTGATTTCTATCGATGAGAATTCCTTGGAGAGAGTGTCATCAATTGCAGCATAGTTAGGCACAATTTCATATCGCAAGAGCTCAGCCGCCTTGTGTGCTAAACTCTTGCCTTTTATGAAGTCAATGAAGCTATAGTTAAAAATCCTTTTTGCACTTGGCGCATTCTGCTCAGCTCTCTGGAGTAAGTAATCAATAACAGTCTTTCTCAATATTGCAAAATACTCATCTGTAAATCCGGCAAGCATTGCGCCATAGAGACTATGCATGCTGCGGGGTGATATCTGCGATAGGTCAGTGTACGAGACAATCGCACTGTCTGACACTTCCTTGACTCCCTTCGTGTGTAGAGCTAGGTGCGTTTTGCCGGAACCAACATCTTGTATCATAGTAACAAGTCTAAAGTCCTTGTCTATGGCAGTCCCGACACCTATCTTAGAACGAAGGTCGGAAATGCAGGACACCATAGCAGCCTTGGCCTCTTTGTGCCTCTTGCCGCCCAAAATCAAGGCGTCACTAAGCGTTGGAGTAGGGCTGCTAGGATAGGGATTGCGGTCTAGCCTATAGGGACACAACTGTCAGATACACCTCACAAACCCGTGCAATAGCCCTCTGACCATCACGCCTTCCCGACCACCAGTAGAAAGCTCATACTTATCTTGATGCATACTAGTCAACTCGCCTACAAGCCGATAGAACTCGTCTGAAGAAATATTGCAACTGTCACAGATCTTGTTGCGTATGTTAGCTAACTCAATCCATCCTATTGAGGATCCTGAGTTGGCCAATGCGACATCAAATTCTTCTTTGAAATCATGAACACTCATCGTCCCCATTTGTACCCCGGTTATAGGAACATCACGCGTGAGCATCCGTTGTGCGAGCCATAACTGCTGGTCGTTCTTCATTTCTAACACAACATTTGCAAGGTTTGAAATGTTGTTTGCAAGTATTTCAACAGTGCGCAGCAGATCTTTGCTTGAGCTGCTGACCGACTCATTAACCGATTTGATCATCTCATAAGTTAGCTTGAACCTAGGATCTGAGTTGAGGAGGCTCTGGACATAGTGACTTTTGTGGAAGCAAAAGTATACATTGGCTCGCTTGTCAACGAAAATATCACCCTTGCTTATAATGTTCTCTAACGGAGTATCAATGTCTCCGAATTCTCTTCGCAGATCGGTCTTCTTTATTCCGGCCGACCCAAAAGAGAGAATCCTGTTCACAAGTTTTTCCTCTACCGACATGAGGTAGAAGCTCTAAATTGTAATATAAGTCCAAATGTCACGATTAAATGCAAATTTAGTAAAGAAAATTATACGTAACTTATTAATCGAAAGGATTAATACTAGCTTATGTAACTCCCTCACGGGATGATGATAATTCTATCTGCATTATGATGAAAGCACTAGGGTATCTGACCTTAAACAGTTTTGTACTGGATTGTTGCTGTTGTCGTTTTGATCCTTCTCAGGGCCGCAAAGATGGCCATTATGGCAGTTACCCACAAGCCTGCTAATATAATATTGCTGAGAGTGATGTATGTGTATGGGATTACCTCTAGAAGGTTTGTCCTGATAGTTCCAGCTGACATATGCATGTCCCTTATTGCTATATTGTAGCTGTCGCTGAGGGGATCCATTGCTGTGGCGATATTCGCTCGAACCACTATGCTATCAAGATTGGCTTGAATCAGGGCAAAGTCAGTCTTAGAGGTCGGAAAGAGCCAGACAGGGTTCCCATCTACGGGTATCAATTCTTGTGTCAGCTTGATGTATTCTGCTAGCTGCTCTGGCGTCTGGGCAGTCTCTGCACGTGCAACGAACCCAATGGCCTTGTCAAGGAGGTACATTGTGTTCTGATATCCAAAATACGCAACGCTTGCACCAATTGTCAGAAAGGCAAGCATGCCTGCAAGCACCAGCTTCTGGTTCAATGTTCTTGTGGACCTCCTGCCATCACCGCTGTTCGCAGCACCTGTAGAAGCAGTCATAGTCGCCGATCCAGCATCATCAGCAGTAAGCCCACCTGTGGTTATCGTAGGCGCATAGTTTAGGCCTGGGGCTTGCTTTTTCTTCCTGAAAGACGAGTGGACAATGCTAAGGTATGCGACATAAATGAACCCAATTGTTGGGATTGCTATCATGGGAGCGTACAGCGAATTCCCTGTAAATATTGAAATGAAAACTGCCATGCATCCATAAATCGCAAAGAACATTTCCAAAAGTGTAGTCTTGGTGAAGGGTAGCACGTACTCTTTGTTTTTCCAGTTGTCGCTCTTGTTGACAATTCCAAACTTGGGAGTACGTAGGAACTCGTTCTTTCTGCCAAAAACTGCATCAAACACCGCGACAGTATTGTTGACTGATAATCCTGTTGAGTAGAACATTAGGAAGAAAAACTGCTGTGCCTTTTCTCGCCATTTTTCGCCCCTCCATGTCTTGTTGATAATGATCAGGTATCCGCCTGGCCCCATCATAACATACATGAATATCGAGATCAGTGGGGCCCAGGATACCGTATAGAGTTTGAAGTCCATGGCAAGAAGCATTGGAAA
>JAICVG010000011.1 GCA_025935445.1 Nitrososphaera sp.
CATGATTATTCCGCTCTAGTTGGAATCGGTATGATAATTGTGGGCACCGGTTTGATTGTTTACGCCCTAAAAAATTATTTGGAGAGCAACAAGACTATAGCATCAGGCAAATATATGCCAAAAAATGCCATAATCTATACCGCTAGTGCAACAATAATTGGACTTGGTATCATAATGATCATTTTCTTAATTGCTCAGTTACTGTAAAAAAAATCAAGTTGCCTCGTAGCAAGGCTGCTAAACGCGTTAACACAGATACATCAAAGTTAGAGATCAAACACAAAGCAGAATTTGTAGGCAATACGAAATAACATGAAAAAATATTGGTATTTCATTCCCATATGTCTGAATCGGTAAAATTATGTCAAAGATTCTATGCCTACTAAACAGATAGAGCCTTATTAGTCCAGAAAAGTATATGTGTATATATGTGTGTGTGCTGTTAGTTTGCTCAAGATAATTAATTTGCATCAGGAGCACGAAAAATAAAGATAGTTGAACTTTTCTGATCGGTTGATTGGGACACCCTCCCTCTCCCTCTAGTACTCCATCTATTATTAGCTAATTTTGCGAATAGGGGTCTATGTCAACAACAGTTCAAGCGGAAGCATCAAAACCGCAAAGAAAGATGCAAGAGTGCAATCGCTGCAAAGCTGCAGGCTTTCCACACCAGCCGATAGCCTTCGAAAAGGTAGGCGAGGATCTGGCTACAGGCAGAGTCAAGTGGAAGCTAGTAGACGAATATGGGAACGAACATGTGCATAAGGGTGGGACTCAACTCCCTACTGCTATTAGGCGTAAGCGAATCGTAGATATTGCCACAGTAGCTGATGTTAGCGAGGCAAGAAAACTACTTGCGCTGGGCTGGGAGTACAAAACCTCATATCCAGCAACACTTGCTAACGTACCGCACTATGTGCTGGTAAAACGCGAGTGAGCGTCGTCGTCATCATCACTTTTTTGGCACCAAATGCAGCGGCGGCAAAAATGTCGTGCGCTTCCCTCTTTCTTTTTACATGCAACATCTTATAATCAAAATAAACTAAGCTAAAAATGAAAAATGATAATGAAGAATTTGTGATGTAGCGTAAGAAGAAGAAGAAGAAGAAGAACCTACCAGCTCTATTATGTCAATAATGTAACCGACGATATGCCTGATAAAAAAAATTCAGGAGGGTTTCGGGCACCCTTCCATAGGCCAAATAAATATTTCCTTGCCAGGCAGCTTCCATAGCTCAGTTGCATACAGGTCGGTATTGTCTATGTGGCAGCGCTCGCACATATTCACGGCTATGTCCTCAGAGGGTTTGCCTATCAGCGTTAGGAATTCTTTTGCATACTCTACTGCCTCGGAGTCTATTTCCTCTGGCACCTGTGTCGATTGGCTCTTGTCAGTCGGTATGAATACGTCAAAGTGGAGTCTTCCCTTATCTGCATACGTGTTGTAAACTACTACCTTTTTTCCTGACCCGTTATAGGGCTCAAGTTTTGCCTGCATGCTATAAGTGGTGCAATAATGAAATTTATTTTTTGCCCTCTACACCCCATTTTCAATTTCTTTGTCACTTGTACTTGTCACACCGGCATTTTATGCATATAAAGGTCCTCTTTTTGCTGTCATACTGGTGTAATCCAAGCCTATGATTGCATTTTTTGTTTGAGCATATCGCCCCGTGTCCCATTTTTGCTTCTAGCTTGTGATTCCAGACGCAAACTCGGCCGCAATAATATGCTTGCACTTCAGGAAGCGGAAGTTAAAGTCAGGGCATGTGCACATCTTGATGTCCGCATCAACTCTATAGGACCTGCCTTTGTCCTTGCTGCTACGGACTTCAAATAGCCGCTCTTTTCTATTCGTTTCAAGTATCATTGGCTCTCTTTCATTTAGCTCTACTATCCCATAAGCGCGGTCTATGCGTTTTAGCATCTCCAGCAAATCCTGGCGGGAGATCCTCCTTTTGTTCTTCAACCAATTCATCGACGAAAGTAGTCACATTCTGAGTATATAATAAAAGGAGTACTGAGCAGAGCGGGGGAGGGAAGAGAGCGATCACGTAGTCAGTGTCTGACGCAGTTTTTCATACTCTTGTGGGCTTATTTCACCCTTTGCTAGCCGGATTTTCAAAATGCTCAAGGGATCTTCGGCTGCTTGCTGTCCGTAGCTACTACTTCTAATTTCTTCAATAAAGTCCCAGCGCTTCCTAACATCTGCATTCTTGCCTGCGCGATAGAGGGCTCGTGATAACTTGTTCTTGTCTTTTGCAAAAGATGCTGGCACATGAAGTGCTACCATGAATCCTTTGGTGACAAACATATTCTTCCAGTCTGCCGGATAAGGGATATGGACGGGAGTAAAATCAAG
The DNA here is from genome assembly GCA_025935445.1 of Nitrososphaera sp. Classification (GTDB taxonomy): domain Archaea; phylum Thermoproteota; class Nitrososphaeria; order Nitrososphaerales; family Nitrososphaeraceae; genus Nitrososphaera. The sequence continues at coordinate 2,363 of JAICVG010000011.1, forward strand.
CGGAATAACTTCATGGGGCGCTCTTTTCTGAGGATCCTTGCTCTTCCACAGATAGCCGACATAACCGGGGCTAGTTTCTTCTCTCTTCTTCTTTGGCTTCATCACCAAATCCATTATCGATGGATCATGAGTCCTGCCCACAACTACAAAGGTCGTACCACCGTACCTTCTGGAAGCTGCCTCTTTCTGTTCCACCGCCCTTGCGTTGGCCCGCCGCTTGTTGAAAAAGCCAACTATGTGCACCTGCAAGATAGTTCTGTCCGGTTTGTAGCCAAACAGCTTTAGGTACTCTAGAACTTCCTCCCGGCGATTTGAGGGAACCTGATCAGCCACTATATGCTCAGCTTCAGTAATTGTTGTTGTTGATGATGCCGTCTGACCTCCTTTCTTTCGCTTATTGTCGGTTAGAGACATCTAGGCTCGCTTGATCTGCATTGTATAAGTAACTTGATGATAAATCAGCTATACGATTCAATAGCAGAGCAATATAAAAAATACATTTGAGTGTAAATGACATGGCCGCTTTTATTACTTTTAGAAGCTTCAGAAAAAGAAATTATACATATATTCTGTTATCATATTGTCAGATTATATACTGTAGTGGCAGTAATGCAATATGAATAGTGGCTTGTTATCACCAGCCAGAGACTTTAATGCGGTCCAAGCACGGATAAGGCAGACCCTTGATAGAGGGGTGCAGATAGACCTTTCCACAGAGTCCTGCAAGCGCTTTCTCAGGCGAAAAGTTAACCAAAAGGTGGGCGTCGTGATACTCTATGTAGACATTGATGGCTCGACCAAGATGAGCATGGCACTGTCCCCTGACAAGTTTGCGACGATATTGCACGTATTTTCACAGGAGATGAGCCTTGTAACCTCAGAGTATGGTGGCTATGTACTAAAATACGTAGGCGATGCAATCATTGCCCTTTTTCCTGCCGAATACGATAGCGGCCAAGCATCCAAGAACGCAGTAGACTGTGCAAAAGACATGCAGAGGATCATCAAAGAGTGTGTCAATCCCGAGCTGATCGCCCGAAGGCTTCCACAGCTAACCGTAAAAACGTCGATCGACTATGGCGATGTGCAAGTCGTGCTCTATGGCAAGAGTATAGATCGGTCTCATATTGACATAGTAGGATCAAGCATCAGCATGGCCGCAAAAATGATACCACTGGCGAAGACTTGGCAGGTAGTGATTGGCCAGTCAATGTATGAAAATCTAGACAGCAAGCAAAATCTTGTAGAAATGAATGTTGATCCCACGAGGTGGACCTACGTGGATGAAAAGACTGGAGGCAGTTACAAGCTGTATACGTTAAGATAGGCTCTCTGTTAAGAGCTGGTTGAAACAATGTTCATTCTTCCGTATGTCATACGGACCCTATTTTGCGATTAGAATGATCGCTACAACAATAGCACATCATCATCATCATCCTCAACAAGACTAGAGAGATCTCACTAAAAAAGTGAATCAATCTTATAAGCAATTAATCCTTACGAGTCTCCAACGATAACTCACCTACCACATAATACCAAGCCATTCATGGAAAACCATTAAGCAGTTTTCTTTCTCAGGGACAGGTAGGCGCGAGCATATTTATTTGAAAGAAGCGCCTTCTATAGCGTGAGCGTAGTCAGTGAAATAATGCCCCAAAAAAAAGTAGTCGTTACAGTCGACATCAACGATAACCCTTCTGCGCTGGATGTAGCAAAATTGATGGCAAAACGTAGAATTGGATCGATAGTAGTGATCGAAGGCGACAATAAGAGGCCAGTCGGCATGGTCACTGAAAGGGATATCATAAAGAAAGTAACTGCCCAGAACAAGAGCGCTGATCAAGTGGCAGTCAGGCATATCATGTCATCCCCTCTTGTCACAGTCAAATCCATTGATTCTATCGACACTGCAGCTGAAACAATCGCAGAGAACAGGGTCAAGCGGCTAGTTGTACTAGAGCAAGATGGCTCGATGGTTGGCATATTGTCAGTAAGCGATATTGCAAAAAAGCTAGCAAAAATACTGACTGAGGATTACAGCAGGTATCGATCGCTTCGCAACCTGCTGGACACGGATTGATGGCTACACTTCACCTCATATTCTGTATAAGAGATTGTTATCTGCGTTCATTCGTTAAGTATTTTCTATTCCTATCGGCATCTTAATTGCTCTGGCTGCCGCAGCCATAGCATTTTGTGCTGGAGGACACCAGGAGATTTATTTGTGCGGTCCTTGTTTTAATTCTGTTCTGATGCTAGTGGATACTAGCGAGGTTATACTTACGGTTCGCTCATCGAAAGTTGGTTTCGGCGACTTCCTGGCGAAGGGTTCCCAGATATTCAAGCACAAAAATCAGATGAAGTTATAGCTTCACCTATAGTTTTTGCTATGTAAAGTCGCTGAAGGGGTTATGAGATTCACTCAGTTCCAAGACCCTCTGTTCCTACTGCACTTGATGTTGTGTTTGCACTGCCAGCTCTCCTTCTCCTCCTATTGTGTCAGATTAATTGTTGAGAGATGCTGCTGATGTCGTCGTCATCGTTGTTGTTCCCTGGTTTTTGCTGGTTGCGCTTGTCTCCGATGTGTTAGCAAGCGTCGTGCCATTATTGGGCAATGAAGCATCAAAGAGAAAATAGCTGGGAGTGTTTATTGCAGCCAATCCTTCAGTGACCTTTCCAAGCTCCATTAGTACTCCAAATGTGTCATTATTCTGCGCTGCCATGATTGCGCCATCTAGCTGTGCATGTAGCCGTTGCTTCATGTCATCTATTGTAACGTTGTTGTTCACAAGGGTAACAGTTGTACTGCTATTCTGGTTGCTTTGCGGGGATTGAGCTTGGACAGAGAGCTCCCTCCCTCTGCTTAACCCAATGATTGATACTGAGCTCAGGGACAGCATGACCAATACTGCCAAAGCTAAGATAGTTCTATTGTTCATGATCTTGGAAAAAAAACAACCTCTTAATACTTTGAGCAACAAGATATGGATCCTGTACATATACTAACATTACAAAAGATAAATGCGAACTCCTTTTTTGATTTAACTAAGGCCATACAAAGATAAATTAGGCATGGAAGACATTGATTGTTGAACTTTCAATTCACTTCATTGTAATATTGGTGACAAAATGTTCAAACTTAATGAGCACCTGCACATCCAGCCAAGCCTACTGGCAGTTTCGCTAGTATCCCTTGTAGTCATGATGGGCTCCACCATGGTCACACCATCGTTGACACTTTACGCCAAGCAATACCTAGGAGCAAATGAATTTCTCGTCGGCGCAGTTATTGCAGGTTTTGCTATAGGCCGATTGATCTTCGATGTCCCGGCCGGATTCCTTGCCGACAGGCTTGGCCTAAGCAGGACAATGATCCTTGGACTTGGAATTCTCATTGGAGCGTCAACCCTTGCAGGCTTTGCCTCCAGCTATTGGGTGTTGCTCTTTGCAAGGTTGCTGGAAGGTGTGGCATCGTCCATCTACGTCAGCGCCGCTATTGCGTTTGTGCTCCTCTCTTCAGATGTAACAAAGCGTGGGACAAACATTGGTAGCTATCAGTCGATATTGATGCTTGGACCCATCGTTGGACCGGTGGTTGGAGCGCCAATTGCAGAGTTTTTTGGATACAACGCTCCATATTTTGCATTTGCGGCATTAATATTTGGAGCAGCAGTAATCATGTCGATTTTTAGCCGCCGCCGGAAGTTCAATATTGAAAAGGCAGAGGAGCAAGAACACGAGAACAGACCGGCAAGTATGGCAGCCTATCTTAACACCGCAGCCATTGCTACTTTTGGCTTTGCCTTCCTCCGTTCTGGAATCTATACTACAGGGGTGCCGCTGTTCGGATATGGTAGCTTGAATCTATCAGTATTTGATATGGGCATAATTCTTACAATGGCTTCGCTTGCAAATCTGATTAGCTCTTTCTTCTCAGGCAGGCTTACACAAGCCTATGGCATGCAAAAGCCCCTATTTGTTGCAATTTTAATTTCCGGATTGCTAGTCGCAATCATTCCATTATCGACATCAATGGTTTACTTGCTTGTTGTCATTACTTTAATAGGGATAACTTCTGGCTTTTTTGGCCAGTCCATTGCGTGGGCTGCAGAGCAAATAGAGGAGAAGGTAAAGAGAATTAGCAAAACAAACTATAAAGTAGCACTAGGCCTACAATCGCATGTCACACGCGGAATTGGATTTAATAGAATGATAGGAGACTTGGGGTTAATATTTGGGCCGCTGTTCGTAGGCTATTTTATCACAGTCTTCAGCAAAGACCCCCTGGTGTGGTTCATCTCATTTGGGTCTACTAGTGGAGTACTTGTACTGGCTTCATTTCTGATCCTTGGTACGAGGGCCAAGTCTACAATACCAATCGCTGATGACAGATTCTAATGCTGCAGCCTATGCGTCTCATATTCTTCTTTAGTAGGAAACCCCCTGCCACAAACATCGCATAGGTATGGATCATTGGCAAGGTGTCCAGGTCCGGACGGTTTACCAGAGGATGCCATGATGTGACAGATAATGACGAATATCCAATAAAAAGATTGTAAAATGCAATGGGGAGGAGCTCATAAATAAGAACATATAGGCTTATCAAATAGTGGAATGCATGAAAAAGCAACTGTAGCACGAGGGCTGTACTCCTTCTTTTGATGCATAGGCAACATAAGTAAAGGAGTTTTTCATTACACCATAAAGACTGGCGGCCCTCCTGCTCTGGGGAATTGGGGAGCAAAGCAGGAGTTGTGAGTCCCACCAGATCTTGGTTTCTAGTTGCGTAAGACCTGCTTATATTTTAGAGAGGTGACTTCCTCTAGAATTTAGATATGATCAGAAACTTTAGAATAATTATATAATAGTATCACCAATAATAGCATTTGCCTTGCTAATCACTCATCGGATCGATGAGGAGCTCTGTTGAAAAGTGAAGGAAAGAGATCTACGAAGTTTGGCTTATCAAGAGCAGTGTTTGTGAATTCAAGAAAATTTCGATGAGCCTTGCATCCAGCACAATACAGTCATCAAACATTTCCTTCAATTTAAGAAGAGCCATTACCTAGATCAACAGACTGTGACTCTGGTTTACCCCGCAATCAAAATGTTACTAGATCAAACTGATTGAATAAATTTAATTACCGATATATCATATAAGGACATAACAAACTTCTAGCTAGTTGTGAAAATGCCCAATTTTTAGTTATTCAGTTAATTCTTCGCTTATCTTCCAAAGTCTAGCTGCGGTATCGTGGTCATCAGCAAGCTCAGAAGGGCGGACTGGCTTTCTATTTACAAAATATTTTCCGCTTATCTCAGCTACCTTAGATGACGAAGCTAAATATATTGCAGTATCTGCACCTTTTTTTGGGCTAACCAAGAATGGGTTTATAATTGCCCAAATTAATCTATAATACCAAGGATTGCTTTGTACAAGATTTGTTCTAACTCCTCCAGGGTGGAAACAGTTTGATGTAACGCCACTTCCCCCTGACCTTCTTGCCAATTCCTTTGTAAACAATATATTCGCTAATTTTGATTGCTTATAAGCTTCTACACCATTGTACCGCCCTCTTTCAAATTGCAAATTATCGAAATTAATGTATGCTCCTCTATGAGCCACTGAGCTTGTAGTTATGATTCTAGAGGGGCTACTTGCCTTTATTCTTTCAAAAAGAAGGTTGGTTAAGAGAAATGGTGCTAAGTGGTTTACAGCAAACGTGTATTCAATATTATCAACAGTAGTAAAGCGCCTAGAAAGAAATACACCAGCATTATTGACAAGAATATCAAGACTTTCATAACTATCTAAAAATTCGTTGGCAAGTTGGCGTATAGATGCCTGTGAAGACAAGTCGGCTAAAAGATATGAGACTCGATTCTTATTGGTACTAATGGAAGCATTTCTCCAGATTTCTTCCGTTGTTGCTTGGCATTTAGCCTTATTGCGCCCAACCAAGATAACATTTGCTTTCATCTTGGCAAGACCAATTGCAATTTCTTTTCCTATGCCTGATGTACTTCCGGTTATAAGACAAGTTTTTCCTTCTATCATCTCTTATATCTCATGTTAACAGATTTTAGTATAACTTCAATAATGAACTTTTGCTACATTTGTTTTTTACATTTAGAAGTTGCATGATTGAGCTATTAGCTTAGGGTCTTTTTTGAATGAAGACTATTACATTGTCAAAAGGATTTGTTTGTTACTGTCAACACTTATGGAGACAGACCTGGAAGATGCAATGCATGCCCTTATGAAATATATGAACGAATAAGTTGAGAAATGTAGAAAGTTACTTCGACATTGTCTGGAACTACTACCTTCATATAAAAAACACCCGGAGAGTTATATAATAGCTTTCAACAGAACAAATGGGAATGTAAAAAAAATGTCATTCAGACTTGATGCAGCTGTTATTACTACGAGCACTGCTGCAGAGTTTGAACAAAGGCTATTCATTATCTGCGATGACTGTTTTTGGTGTGCATCTGCCATAAACATACGTATGCGTCACATAGATACTTGCCCCAGTGTCGGAAGCCTATTTCCTCATTACCACTCTCCACTAATGAAGCATATAGATACAATTACACGCGGACTCGCGGCGTCGAATTAGAATTTTACAAATTGTGAAAATAAAGTGATCAACTAGTCATTCTCTGCATATGCGGTATGTGTATAATATTTTTGCTTATAGCAAGTCCTTTTGATGAAATCTCTTGAGGGGCTCTTTTTTGTATAAGAAATTTAACAAACCCTCCGCAAAGTTTAATTAAACCAGTTTCGGAATGACATCAGACGATATTATCTTGCATAGCACTTTTTGGGAGGGAAGACCACGTGGAAGATTCTAGAGCTTTGGATGATCCCACCAGTGCTCAAAAAAAAATTTTGATTGTAGATGACGAGCCGGATGTCACCTTCACAATTAAGGTCATCCTGACTTCAAATGGATACCAAGTTGATGCTTTTGAAGACGCGGAAGAGGCGCTCACTGAGTTTAGAGAGGGAGCATATTTCCTGGCATTTCTAGATATCAAAATGCCAAAGATGAATGGCTTTGATCTTTACAAGAAATTGCTGGAAATCGATAAGGGTATCAAGGTCTGCTTTCTGACAGCTCTCGGCGAGTTTGATGACTATTATAGACAATACAAGAAAGAAGATCTAGCTCCTGTCTGGGGAGTACGACATATTGTTAGAAAACCAATAGACAACTCTAAATTGCTAGAGGAGGTATCAATTATGGCTACTACAGCAGGATACGGATAGAAAATGTTAGAATTAATCTTGATGTATATATTTTGATGTTTCTTGCAGATAGATAATAAGGAAAAAACAAAAAAAGCAGAGGGGTTTTCGACAAGAGAGACTACCCAAACACGAATACGTTCCTTCCTTCGCTCTGTTCATTTTAGATATATTATAATACCATCAGTAGTTCTCTCTGCAATTGCATTTGCTTCTACTATCTCGCCTAACAGCTGGGTGGTATCGGATGCAGACCATTTTTACTTTGAAATATTTGCAGTCATACTTTCAACGATAGTAGCATTCTACTGTATAACAAGGGCTTATACGCTTAATGAAAAATTCAGTCTTTTTGTAGGGATAGGATTTTCTACCATTGCAATCATAGATTTTCTCCATGCGGTATTTTCGTACATAGCTGTGGGCAATACCGAATTTCTATCATATTTTATACCGCAGACCTGGTTTGCAGGACGAACTTTTCTTGGAGCTATGCTTCTTATTGCTGTTGCAAAATATGCTCCAAAAGTCGAGAAGCAGGATGAGCAACAAATTGAAGCAGGAGAAGAAGAAGAAGAGCCTCATGGCATCAATATTCCCAATAACAACAATGATAATGATATCACGAGGCGTCATGTCAAACATGGCGAGGGGAAATTACATCGTAGCCTTTTACTTTCTTTATTCTTACTTGCATTTTTGGCAGTAAGCGTAGTGGCAATATCGTTCTTTACAATCTTTCCAGGTATTGTGGTTCCTTATTCGCTGGCTAGGCCTTATGAAAATCCTTCGCTAATACTTTTTTCAATTGCG
>JAICVG010000146.1 GCA_025935445.1 Nitrososphaera sp.
CAAGCCTAGCCAGAGATCATGAAGTGATGTCGAGTTTTGAGGATGCAAGGCTAGACGAACCCGAGTCCCTCTTTGAGCGCATTACAAACCAGCTGATGGACATCAAGTCCCCTATAATTATAATCGACAGCTGGGACGCAATTGCATCTTTCATGGACAGAGAAGCTCGCCTTAATAATGAAAGGGTCCTTCAGACATGGAGGGAAAGGGCTGGTGCGAAGCTCATATTCATAAGCGAGCAGCCCGCTGACACTACGCTTGACTTTCTGGTGGACGGCATAGTTGAGCTGAAGCAGAGCTATTACAACAATGTAAAAATGAGGCAAATCTTTCTTCAGAAGCTACGGGGCACCCGGATAAAGCGCCCGTCTTACCTCTATACGCTAGAAAACAGCATATTCCATAGTTTTGCGCCCTATCAGCCAATCAAGTTAGAGCCAATCAGAAGAGGTGATGCAGCCGAAGTCTCAGAGCTTTCAACAGACGACAGTATCGGAAGCGGATACCCTATGCTGGATGCTTCACTTGGCAGCGGTTTTCCAAGGAAGGGTCTGGTTCTTCTTGAGCTGGACCCACATGTAAACATGACAATTGCAATGATATTTCTCCAAAGGATTGTATCAAGCTTTGTTTCGAGTGGAAACCCAGTGCTATTACAGCCTGTTAACTGGATGGAGCCCTCTTCAATATTACGCTTCTTCGAGACATTTCTGCCCGCCGGCAAGAAGAGCCTTTTCAAAATACTGTGGACAGGCAAACCATACAAACTATCCAATAACATAATATCTCCAAGCAAAAAAAATGAGAACTCCGATCAGCTCCTTGCTGCTCTCGTCAAGATGAAACAAAGCCATCGCGACAAGCTTCTTCTTAATATATTTTGGACAGAGAGTATACAGAGTCTAAATAGAGCAAGAAAATTGAGAAATGGAGTGAAGAACATACTATCCAGCATAATGGCCAATGCAGACCTTTCAATAGCGGTACACACCCGATCACAAGAGGATATACTCGAACTTGTTTCAGAACTTTCAAACATTCATCTGCGGTTCGTGATAATAAATGACACTCTGTTTCTGCAGTCGCTTGTTCCATCATCCAGTTTGTATTCTGTGATATTTGATAGGGAATCCCAGATGAGCCTAAAGGCAGTAGTGTAATCAGGTGCTCAAGTGGTAGTACTCATCTGCCAAATTCTCTTCGATGCCCACAGGGAGGAGTTCCTTCATCTGGTCATAATAGGATAGGAATCTGCTTCCCTTCGGTGTTATCTTATACAGGATTTTCTCCCCATTGTTCACTTCGTGAACAAGGCCGCTTTTGATAAGCGAATCCAGGTATAGCTTGCACTGGTCGTTGCTCAGCATTGCTTTATACATAATCTTGGTGCGGGTCTCTTCTTTGTTTACAGACTTTAAGATTGCGGCGATGACTTCGTAGCGACTGCGATTCTTCATATAAGCGGAGTCACTACACCTACATTTCATATAATGCCTATCACTATTTCTAATAGAAGTATATAATAAATTAATATTTTGTTTAATTGTTCCCAACCAATTATAACATATACCCTGATCAGTCATCTATGCAAGCGAAGGAGGAGGAGCTTTGGTAAAGAGCGCCGCCAGTTGCTTATAATGCGCAATGAATTTTTTACCCAGATCAGTCGTCTTGTATATGTACCGCTTTGAATTTGGTCGCTCTTGTATCATCTCAAGCATTCCACTGTCGAGCAGGAATTCAAGATACTGATTTATCTGCTTAGAATTCAGATTGCAGCGGTACATCACATGTGTCTTCCTCGCCCCGTTCTCACACATTAGCAGTATGAACTCTATTATCTCCAGCCATCCTCTGTTACTCCAGCCCTCAGCATTTAATGGCAACTTACTACAGAAACTCAAATCCTATTGGATTTAATGTTAAACATACTTTCTCCCCCAACAAGAACCTAGAAGATTCCTAGGTGCGCGTCGAGATTATGTGAAAACAAAATTGTACATTAAATATTGTCATCCTTGATCGAACGCTTGAGTCATTGGAATGTGTTACGCTAATAGTTGCATTTATGTCGGAGCTACAGGTAGCTTCACATCTATTTAGAAACACCGGATTGATCGTTTATTTTCTTGTGATCATCATAGATCCTTACAAAATATATCCCAACGTGTAATACATTTAACTGCCATCATCGAAAAGAGTATATTACATTGCAGCTTGCCGAGTCCGCAAAAAATGCTGACGCTTCCGAATTTATGCACAAAATTAGGGAAGCAGAATACGCGCTGCAAGAAGGAAGGCGAAAGAAAAACATAGCCGGTGGACGTATAAATGGCGGCCTGCTGGAAGTTTATGAATTAGAAAACTTGGTGATAATAAGCGACCTCCACGGCGATTCAAAGTCGCTTTTTCGGATTCTTTCTGAAATAAACTATGAACAATTCCTATCAAAGGAACTGAACAAACTTGTATTTCTTGGAGATTATATTGATAGGGGAAGTGATTCCCTCAGTATAATATATTCAGTATGCTATCTGAAAAGCACCTATCCTGACTCGGTTATAGTGATGAGGGGGAACCATGAGGCCCCAGGAGAGTTCCCTTTTTCTCCGCATGACTTTCCCTACGAGATAGAAGATCGCTTTGGCAATCGCTGGAGAGAGATCTATAAAGAGATATTATCAATGTTCAGACTGCTGACGCTTGCAACAGTGGTCAGGCAGAAGTTACTCTTAGTGCATGGCGGGCTCCCCACCGAAGACGCAGCCGCTGAAAACTTTAGAGAGTCAATAGCCTTTGCTCATGAAAGCCAGGTCAGAAACAGTGTACTTGAAGAGATATTATGGAACGATCCACGGCAGATTGACGAAAACAAAGGCCAAGAGAAGTCAAGACGTGGCCTTGGGAGATATTTCGGGCCCAATGTGACTCGCACCTGGTTGCAAGCGACAGGTGCTAAAGCAGTAGTTAGGGGACATGAGCCCTGCCAAGGGTTTAGACTCGATCATGACAATATGATCATGACGCTGTTTTCTTGTTCAGATGTCTACCCTAATTCCGCGGCGGCTTATCTTATGCTAAATGCAGCCAAACTTGACACCATTAAGGATGCAAAAGAGCTGTCTGTTCATGTCAAATTCCTAGCGTAGCCTTGATCTCTTTGCATCTTTTCCGGAGCGAAACAGTCGATATATCTGCCACTTGACATATCTCTACCTGCCGAAGAAACTCATTACAATTTTGAGATGCAAGGTAAATGACTGCACCTGCAAGTGCCCTAGGGTTCTTGCCCAGTGAAATACGGTTCTGCTGCACTCTTGTGTAGATGCGAAGCGCTTCACGTTTGGTCTTTTCGCTCAGGTCAAGCCTGTTGGCTATCAGCGTGACATAGTCTGGACCATGCAGAACCGGCATTTGTAGAGATAGTTCCCTCAGGATAAGCTTATAATGCGCCATGACATCCTTGCTTGAAATATTGCATACGGCTGCAACATCTGCCACAGTCTTTGGAGTGGCAGTCTCTCTGCAGGCTGCATAAAGTGCTGCGCCAACAAGTCCTAGCGTTGACCTACCCTTCGCCAGTTTCTTGAGAGCGGCTTTACGGTATATGTAGGCTGCGCTTTCCATCACAGCTTGGCTGAGATACAACTTGTCGCCAAAGTTATTCAGAAATTTCAGTGCCTTCTCAAGATTCCTTGAGATGGAGTCATTGAGCTGAGACCTGTTATTCCAAGTACGTAGCCTTTGCATCTTCATCTTTTGGGCCGGCTCTAGCGTCTTTCCCCTAGCATCCGTGTCATCCAGACCAATAAGTGTTGACAAGCCCTTGTTATGTACTGCAAGCGATTCAGGCATGCCTGTCCTTGTCCTGTCGCCGTATTCAGAAGAATTAACGATACCAGCTGCGTTATCGGCATGAAAAATCCTGTCGTCTGCAACACAGCCACACGAGCTACATACAAACTCGCTCGAAACCATATCAAATATTACAGTTTCGCTTTCACAATGCTGACAATATGTCATATTATCTTTAGAATGTATTTGTTGTTCAGCTGGCTCCATCGACACTACGTATTAGGCTCTTTTATTATTTCTAGTTTTTCTAGAAATTTTAAAATATTACCAATTAGCACTTATGACCAAGAAAATTGAGAATAAAAGCAAAATTTCCTAGATTTTCTAATGCACCACCTAACCCCTTATTACTGGGTAGACGAACAGTGTAAACTGATTCTAGAATGCGTTGATTATTAAAGCCACAAAAGATAATGCTCTCCGTGATTGATAACGCGTTCATAGCTGTAGCCATGTTTTTCTGGCTTTCTTATGTTCCGGTTGCTGTGATTTCGGTCTATAAGACTTTCAAGAATAGGAAAGTGTTTGTAGAAAGAGATCTATACTGCGGCCTCTTCAATGGCTCCTCGATAATTTTTCAGATAACAACTCGTTCTGCTACAAAGACTTCAGTAGTCAAGCGTGGTATCCAATCAATAACAAGTTCGGCTCAGAAGGTAAACTTTTACAATTACCAGATCTCTGTGGTGACAGATGATCCGCAGGACAGATGGACGCTTAAAAACGAAAAATGTGAAGTGGTAGTGGTAGATAAAAATTACCATACGAATGCAATAAAAAAAGGTCGAGCGCTGCAGTATGCAGTAGAACACCGCCAGCGAATCGGCAAGAATACTAACAAA
>JAICVG010000262.1 GCA_025935445.1 Nitrososphaera sp.
CGACTGAAGAAGCAACGGAACAAGCGAATCTCGTAGAACTTCGTGCTCTGTGCTCTTAGAGCTGTCAACTAAGAGTATATCCTTAGCAGGAGGAATAATGCCAAAGGCGCTATACTGCACTTCTTTGCTTGTTAGGATAAAGTTAAGCGACTCAATAAAGCCCAAACCAATCATAGCATCCCTTATTATGTTAAAATAGACAGAAAGTGAATCCTTCTTCCCCGCTGTTGGCGAAGCAGGAAATTTTGGCTCTAAGTTGTAAATGCCATACCCTATTGCCACTTCCTCTGAGATGTCTATCGTGTCGCTGATGTCTATTCGATACCGCGGAATAGTGCAGAGAATTTTTTTCTGTCATTTACTGCCTTTGCATCTAGCCTGCTTTTCTTCAGGCAGGAGATCAGCTGCTTGGCATCAAGCTTTAGGCCGAGGATGCTATTAACGTAGCCCACATCTGCAGAAATTACTTTTGGCTCCATATGTGGAGTTTCATTTTTTTTATTTCTGCCTGCGTCTACTATGCTCACAGTTCTTATTTCAAATCCTGCATCATAGAGCGTGGTTGCAAGAATAGCAAGCAGATCTTCAGCAGTTTCTTGGTCAGTCGCAGTTACTTCCACAAACAGATTGCGGCACCTCTCATGAACCTTCGTTGCTTGGCCGTTTATTATAGGAGGTAAGGAGAGGACTGTGCCAACACTGTCAACTATGAGAGGGTATCTGTCAAATGCGGACAGAATATAACCATACTGCCTGCCAATCTCTAAATCTTTTAGTATCTGATCTATTGAGAATTCTGAAGATTCACCTAAAGGTGTGAATGAATAATCGCCACTTACTGTTTTATATGTAACTGGGAACTGGATGGCATCAAGGTTGTGGATGCCAATAGATGCCTTTCTGCGCCTTCTACCAACACCATTGTGAAGGTCTTCTTGCATTACGATTAATTGTCTTAGCACTTCGTCGTCTAGTCTTCCATTTTTTGCCACAAGCGCAATTAGGTAAGGTCTTATCTTCCTAACCGCCGCATCTTCAATTCTCACTGCTAACCCGCTTCTACCAGCTAACTTGAATTTTGGCAATCCGGTTTCGATATCAAGCAATCCACGCAAGGCTCTTGCCACTCCATAATCTGATGATAGGTCAGGTCTGTTTGGATTGTATTCGATCCTGACTACGTCTTTATTTACATCTTCAATATCAATTCCGATAAAAGGTAGGATATCAAGAACCTTATTCAGCTTAACACCCGACGAAACGAGCCTTTTCAGACGCTCAAATTTGATGTTTACAACTGGCACTTTGGCACGCTCCTGAGCCATGCAAGTTTGTTGCCATACAATTCACGTACATCATCCAACCCAAAGCGCAACATAGCGATCCTTTCAATGCCGCCACCCCAAGCAAGCACCGGGTTTTTGATACCAAGGGGCTTTGTGACCTCCGGCCTGAAAATACCCATGCCAAAGAGCTCGACCCATTTTTCCAATTTTTCATTGTAGACCATACTCTGTAGTGAGGGTTCCGTGTATGGAAAGAATGTGGGCCAAAACTTGATACGCTTGATGCCCATTTTCGCATAGAATTCTTTTTGCAGGCCCATCATGTCACGGATTGATGCTTCCTCTGAAGTTGAAACTCCCTCGACTTGGTGAAATTCGACAAGATGTTTGTATGAGACCTTTTCATTTCTGAAAACCCTGCCCACTGAGAAGAACCGGCCGACATCTGATGATTTTGCCTTTGCAAGATGCTGAACAGTTACAGGCGTAGTGTGTGTACGGAGCACTAGGCGCCTGGCTTCTTGAACGTTCCACTGGCGATTCCATCTTTCCTTATGGACTCTAGAAATTTTTGAAATCTGATCTTTGCTTGCTGATATTGGCGGCTGTGTCTGAGCTGAAATGTAAAAAGTGTCTTGCATCTCTCTTGCAGGATGATCTTGGGGCGTAAATAATGCGTCAAAGTTCCAAAAGCCTGATTGAATTACGGGACCTTCTATTTCTGAAAATCCTAGACCGATAAAGATTTCCTTGATCTCTTCAATAATTTCAATCAATGGGTGGCGCCTTCCTGGATAAATTACTGGCGCAGGAGCTTCTACATCAAGTGCGCTGAAATTGGTCTCCTTCCATTTCCCTGAGGTAATAAGCTCTGTTGTAAGGCGGCGCTCCGGGTTTTCTTGGTTTAGCGTAGGGACGATCTTTTTTGCCGCATCGGTAAGTGAAATTCGCGATTCCCTTTCTTCCTTGATGTCTATGTAATTAGGGCGCTTTTTCAGTTGCTCAAGTACACGCTTTTCTTCTTCTGTTAGTTTTGAAATTTCTATTCCTCTCTTTAGGTTTTCAATGAACATCTCTTCAGGGGACTTCTTGGTAGCAAGCGGAGTGGGTATCATTTTGCCTTCGACGAGTTGAATCCACTGGTTGCGTCTTGCTCCTGCAATAGCCGCGTTTATCTCGTCATTCTTTATGTCGCCTGATGCAAGCACCTCTGAAAGTGTGACCTTGCCTTCTTTGAGAGAATTTACCAATCTTCTTTCAGGTAGCCCTTTTTGTGATGCTGCTATCCCCTCGGGGGCCGCAAATACTCTTTGTGTAGATGATTCTTCAATTGAGATCAGATTCTTGAATTTTAGCCACTCGATACCTCGTCTAATCTGATCTATAGATAAGCCGGTGCTAGCAGCAAGTGAGTGAGCTCCAACTTGGACATTTTTGGACAAGGAGTTGAGTATCGTTCGTTCAATTGGATGGAACGCCTCCGGCGCGGAACTCATTAGCCAAAGTTGTGGGAGTGTAAGACTTTTTAAACGTTTAATGCAATGTTGCTCATGCAGCGATGACGATGAATCCAGTCGATAATTACGACGATCACAATAATTCGAAGAACAACAACAGTACTGACTTTAAGGTCACGCCCTGGGAAGTTGAAGGTGATATTAACTATGGTAAGCTGATCGAAAAGTTTGGTACACAGCCTATAACGCCTGAGCTATTGCAGAAAATGAAGAGCATGACAGGCGAAATTCATCCACTACTAAAATCAGGTTACTTTTTCTCTCATCGCGACTTTGACTGGATATTAGACAAGAAGAGC
>JAICVG010000007.1 GCA_025935445.1 Nitrososphaera sp.
AGGACAAGACCGATGGCGAGGCATATGTATGCCTTTGAGTGAGAACGATTATGAAGAATCTGCCTATATGCTAGTAAAATACCCAGAAACGCTGCAATGGATGCTGAAGCAATTATTATTAGCTCAGAGTACACAATCCTAGTCTCCGTCCCAGCGAAAAAGATCATGGAGTTTGCAGCAGTGGCAGATACTATTAGCCCAAGTAGCAAAAGACTCGGGGTGATATGCGTCTGTGCCACGAGCATATTTGCAGGTTGTTCTATAAGAAACTTACACCATTTTTTGTTTACGTGTGTATAGTATTAGCCTTTCAATAATGCCACGGCATCTTAAGGAAAGACCATGTAATAATAAAAACATAAAACATTAACATGAAGTACATTATTACATCATTTTCCTTCAAAGAACCTCGAAATGCCGTTCATATGAGAACGCTCCTGGAGGATTAGTTGATGAAGGAATGAACACACATATTGCGGAAAGGAAGTGATGAATGAGGCACAAGAGAAGCAATGTTTTACTATTCTTTTGTTTCATAACTCATAAAAACTTAGGCTGGCCTAATTAGGCGAACCTAATTATGGATGAATACAAAAAAGCAAACCTTAGATCACCATACCTTGGGATCGTTGGAGCTATGGTCTCGCTTACGTTATTATCTTCGTCAGGGTCATATGCTCTTTCGTTTGGGGTACAGTACCAACCACAACAACAATCTGCTACAATAATAGTAGCAAGTAATAATCAAAACATGACAACTGCAGCAACTAGCCTTAATGGTACTACCAGTGTAGCAAATGAAACAACAACAATGGCTACTGCACCAGATGTTACCTTAGTTGAATTTGTTTCAAGCATAGAGCAGATAAGGGGCCATCTTGAGCAAGCACTTATCAACAAAGAATCTGGAAACAATACTCTAGCCCAGGCTCATTCATTGCATCCAATTGAAGAGGTATATTTAACCATCGAAGATCAGTTGGTAAATCAAAACAGCATGTTGAACCAAACCTTGTCAGGGGCTTTGCAGAACTTATCTTCAACCGTTACAAATGCCACACTACAAGACTTTGAAAGCCAGATAGATTATGTCAATATGCTGTTGAACAATAGTGTGCAAGCAGTAGTACCAAGTTCAGAACTTAACAACAACCCTGCATTTAATGCAAGTGTAGTAGGGCGTCTGTTGCGTCTTGCAGGACATGAATATGAAGAGGCTGTTGCAAATGGTACAATAAAAGAAGTTGTAGAATACCAAGATGCACAAGCATTCATACACAGAGCTGAGAGTATATTCAAATCATCAGTAAGCAGAATGAACCAGACTTTGGCTCACGAAGTAGAAGAAGTAAATGAGTTCTTTTCAAACTTGAATGGAGCAGTCAACAATAGAGATGACCCTGAAACTGCTGAAACAACAGTAAATGGAATAATACACAGGCTAGCAGAAATCACGGGCTTATCTGAGAGCCAACTAATTGGCGAAGAAGCTGGAGCAGAAGAGCAGGATCATATTGCAATAATAAACAACATCAAATCATTGTTGACCCAACTGATAGCCGCATATGAATCGCAGGATTATCAAGGAGCAGAGAGCATTGCAACTGAGGCATACTTGGATAATTATGAATATATAGAGATACCCCTTGCCCAACGTGATCAACAATTGATGGAACAAACAGAGATAATGTTAAGAGAAGAGCTTAGGCAGATGATAAGGGATAGGGTTCCAATAGAACAAATAGAACAACATATTACCATGATAAATACGAATCTAGATAGAGCCGCCGAGTTGCTTCAATAGCAGACAAAAAATAACAACGAGAGATATGGTGTAAAATAAAATTTTTTCATCTTCCCTTTCTTTTCTCAAGAATTTTTTTCTTATTTCTAAAATTTCTATTTCTGTTTAAATCGCGTTATGAGCTATAAGAATAGAATAATATCCTTGACACGTTCTTTCTCGCATTTATTTGGGACGCTTCAACGAATCCAACCTATTTACCAGCAGTCCATATTGCTCTATCGCATACGTGTCAATCTCTAGGCTTATTGGAATGCTACTTCTGCTCGAAGTCTCTGCGTGCTTGCCTATACATAGGCGTTGCTACAGTCCCTTGCCCTCTTCTGTGCCCTTATCTTGTCTAATCAAATCTTCCCTAGACTTGCGTGCACCTTCTATGAGCCTCTGTCGTCTTGGCTGAATGATCAATATGTACAATGAGCCTGCTACATATACGGCAAGAAGTATGATTTGGGCGACGATTGTCTCAACCGTTGGATGAATGCCAGTCATCGCTGCCAAGTTGATGTCAAGCCTAGGCACTGTTCCGATAAGATGTGTTGTGGATATATAGCCTAATTCTTGAAATTCGCGTATTGCGTTGCCCATAAACGCTATTGACATGTACGCGCCAATTCCCATTGTTAGTGCAAATAAGACCTTAAGAGGGAGTCTTCTTCCAAGCTTTCTTACTACAATTGCGGTTGCAACTATCACAGCCAAGCCAATAACAAGCCCTGCAACAACGTACCATTCCATATATTTAGCAAAGGAAAGCATTGCTTGATAAAATAATACAGTCTCAAAACCTTCTCTATATACTGTAAAGAAGGATAGCAACACAAAAACCACTATGCTGCCGGTAGTTGTTGCTTTCCAGACTTTGGCCTTTACAAATTCTATCCAACGCTTTGTTTCAATCTTGTTCAATACCCAAAAGCTTACCCAAAATAGAACCGCAACTGCAGAGACGCCTGCAATGGCTTCTATAAGCTCACGGCTTGCTCCAGAGATGTCTATGATGAATTCAGCTATAAACCAGGTAACAGCGGTTGCGCCTATTGCTATCACTATGCCGTAGTACACATGTTTATTGAATCTGTTATTTCTTGATGCCTCCAAGTATGTCAAGATGGCACCTATTATTAGTGCAGATTCTAGACCTTCTCGGAATATTATGGAAAAGGATGTGGAGAATGCTATCGTGGGCGCTAAAACGCCGGTACCGGACACTAATCTTTCCGATTCATCAAGCCCTCTTCTAATTTCAACAATTTTTGCTTCGACCTGTTCATACGGTGCATGAGCTTGAATTAGATTCCTAAGCTCTGCAAACTTGATCTCCATTTCAAGAGTAAAATCCGGATCTATAGGACGCAATGGAATCTCTACACTCTCATAGCTATCCAAGTATGCAGACCTTGATGTAAGAAGTGCACCATCATAGTTTCCTTCCTTATGTAGCCGAAGCGTCTCATCAAGCTGCATCCTAATTCTATCAATATTGCTACGAACAGCGGCTTTGGCTGGATCTTCGGCCTCACCAATATCTCTACGCTCACCAGTATAGGTGCCAAATCCGGCCTTTAGTCCTTCAATGTCTGCAAAAAGGCCAGAAGAAGTTGGTGGCGGTGCTGAACCTTGGTCAAATGATGCATCATTTTTCAATAGCTCTTCTGCCCTGTCAAGTTTTACGAGGATGCCATTGACAAAAGCTTCTATAGATTCTACGGATTCTCTTGCTTCTATCATCCTGCGCAGCTCTTCTCTCATCTCCTCTTCAATTGTTACCATCAGATCCGGATCGTGCTTTTCAATTGGTGCTTCCAAATATTCATAATTATCTAAGTATGCAGAGACAGCGTATTGGTCTGCCTGCTCATAATTGCCATTGTTTACTTCCGAAGTAACATTTGACAAAAGTGTTCTTATTGTAGCAAAATACTGCTGATGTTCACTTGTGCTCTCGCTTCTCTCGCTTACTGATAGTTCTTCTGCCAAGTCTCTTTCAATTGCAGTAGTAAGGCGCAGAATTGACTCGTTGTCCATCTTTTGAGCTAGAGAGCTTTCAAGTTCGTTGAAGAATGACTCAATTTCGGTTTTTCTTCTACTATCTTCTATTAATGGAGACAAAGTTTTTTGATAATTTTGGTGAGATATCTGGACAAGTCCAGCTGCATTTTCGTAATCTATATCCTGTTGGAGATTCTCACTGCCAGATCCATCCGATGCATTAGAAATTGTTGTATATGACTGCACTGCATCACGCAAGAGAAATACAGCAACTTGGGAAACCATCCCTTTGTCAGAAAGAAATTCGGGCCCTACAGATTGTTGAGAGATTTCGTCAAGCAGTCCACGTATTTGACCTATAGTTTGCCTTGTTTTTTCTTCTGAATATTCTCCAGTTCTCATTCTTAGAGGAAGATCGGTAAGCAATGATTCAAGCTGCATAGTGGATTGTTCCCCCGCAGTCTCTGTCAGCTGATTTTTTATAGCAGGAAATGTTGTGGTGTGTGGGATAAAAGCATGTGCAAATGCCATTTCAGGATTGTCTTTGTCTAGGCTTTGTTCAGTCAACCAAAGCTGAGTACGGATCCTCTCGATGTTGACCATGACGATAAGTGCATCGGTATCGCTAAGCTCTTGACCATATACAGAAAAGGAATTTGAGATAAATGGTTGAATGATTACTATTATTGTTAGAAAATAGAGGATTAATCTTGTTCTTGGCTTTATGCCTGATGGATAAATAATATTTTGTACGCTCAATTTATTTTTGATCACCAGTATCAATACTTCTTGTATGTAGAGCTGATAGGAAGGTTGTTTTCCAGAGCTATCTGTTGAGCTGTCTTTGCAATGTCAATTGTTGATGCTAATATTATTTTATCAGAAACAGTGTTCGCAATCAGTTGCAAATGTGGGATCGCGTCTTTGTATTTAAATGACAAAGTGCTGCCCGTCAATTAGGTCGACCTAATTAGTCTGGCCTAATATTTAAACTGTCTTTCGTAGCAAGCTGTAACAACTTTTTTGATACCTTATCTTCATCATCCAAAATACCCAAGACCTTCTATGATGGTTAGGACAGCAAGTGATATATGTCCCTAAGCAATGGACGTGCCCAGGGGCAGGCAGACTGAGCTTTCTCAACGTATATGCACTGTCTGCGGTTACAGCCCGGCATAGCCCAAAACCAATGAGTAATCCGATTTATGGATTTAAGTCTGTCATTGCCACTTCTAGTCTTTTGGGGGTGGGCAATAGCATCATCTGCTTTTCCCTTACTAGCTTGGCTATTGTTGTAACTGGTACTACTTTCATTTAAGAAGACAGGTATCCTTTTCTTACAAAAGGTCTTCAGAGATCAAAAATAATGACGATTGTACAACTGTATTGCAGAGTGCAATAATGAGCAGGAAAATTCCCTGTTATTTTTTCATCATACATAAAGTTTTAGATTTGTAGGTAATTTGTTCTCTGGAAAGAGCATTCGTACTGATAAAGGATGTCAACAATAATGACTATGTTGTTGACAGTACAATGTGAAATAATACAGGTCATCAAACCTGATAAGAGATCTGCTATCTATAATCTGCTCTTTTAATGAGCCCAAGTTAGTTACAACATTTTCCCTTTGGAATATTATGGCCATGAGGACATTTTCTAGGATGCTTAAGAAGGGTGCAAAGAGCATCTGTAAAGATGTTTTTCATATGATGTTCTATTCCGCAGGCCATTTCTTCATCTACTTCTATCTTTAGCGCATCCTTCATCATAACTTCAAGTAGCCTAGTATTTCTAATCATCTGCCTTCCAATTCTCTTTCCATCTTCAGTAAGTGTAACCTTGGTTTGGCTGTATTCTACAAGGTTTGAATTGTGTAGCTTGCGTAACATTTGTACAACAGAAGGTTGTGTGACATTGAGCAACCTTGCTATTGAGCTAACCTTAGCATCTTGACCTTTTTCATGGAGGTACCAAATAGCTTTTAGATACATCTCTGTATGTTCTGATTCAGCAGTACCTATGAAAAGCTCTTCTCGATTTTGATTGATGCGGATTCCTCTACTATTCTTTGATACATAGTCAGATATATTGGAGCTAGCTTCAGGTATTTTTGTCACAGCTTTTCAAATAATTAATATGTATTATACTTCTTAAGCAATATGCTACCACACACCACTAGTCATCTGAGTATTATTCCTGATTGAGCTCTGCGGTGTTAGTTCTTGTTTATAGGATCTTGATCCAATAGTTTAGAGCAGGCAGCATGTCTATTCGGATCATAGCAGCTGTGAGCAGCGAAAAAATTCTGTCTTTTTCAATCCCAGCTAAACCCTTACTATTGCCGCAACATTTTTGGTGGTAGTCTTTTTCAATTCATCGTGTACCGCCTTTGAAATATGCTCTTGGGCGGTAAGGCTTGAAAAGTCCATCAATTTTAAGCCATCAAGGATGTGAACTTGTGGGGCAAGATCCTTGCCACTCATAGCGTGTTGCTTGAGAAGGCTTTTGATACTATCAGCGACCTGCTCTGGCGACCCGGTGAAAATTGATGCATTTTCAACTGACAGCCTGACCCTGCCATACTTGTCAAGTACTAGCACCCGCTGCTGCTTTTTAGATTTCAACAAGAGCATTTTCTTGTTCATCTCGCAGGCAAATATATGGTAATTATCCGTGTCCAAAATGCACTTTACTCCCTCATTTATACCGAAAAGCTCGCAGGCAAGGACATGGGCTTCTTCACTCTTTATCTCCTGAGCATTTGCAGTACCAATATCCAATGAAACGTTTCCCATCGCAGTAACTCGTATAACCGATCGCTCGCTGATGTATTCTGACTGAATTGTAATTGATTCAGGCAATGCGCCGCGCTCTAGAGCTGCCTTTTTCACCTGCTCTGCTAGTGCAGAAATGTCCTCCAGTCTGGGATTGGTGACAGTCTTTTCTGCCTCTTCATGAATCATTGCCGCTGCAACACCGATGGATGAGATCACTTCGGCATGCTCTGCAATCTTGTACTGTAGCTGTTGCTTGAGTGCAATATAGGGCACGAGCACTGATGCCCCTCCACCTCCACCGATGAGCACCACGCGCTCTTTCTTCAGCTTGTATTCTTTAATCACATGCTCAACTACGTCAAGCACCTTTTTCGTAGAAATGTCAAGGATCGTGGTCGCTGCCTGCTCCATCGTAGTGCTCAGCCTGTTGGCAAGTATTGAAAGTGCTAGCTTGGCAGAAGTTTGGTTTGCCCTTGCATAGTCGCCTTCCGGCACAAGGCCGAGCGCATTTGCAGCACACGTGTTTGTTATCGCAAAGCGTTTGCCTCCTGCGGACTCAATCGCAATATAATCAATGGGGTCTCCCTCTTTTGGTTTGAAGGTAATAATTTGGCCATTCTCAAGCTCCTCAGAAGATGCAAAGCATGAGTAGGGAAGGCCGGCGATATGCGCAGACCTAGGGCCAACGTCTGTTATCTTTCTGCCAGACCAGCGCACAAGGGAGCCGCCCGCAACCCCGGCAACTCGGACATCAAGCGATCGAATGCAAGTGGGGTGCTGCATTATCGTGACGTAGCGCACCTCTGGCTTGCCATCCTTGATGGCGCAGACGTTGGTTGACGTACCGCCGACTTCTACAAATACGCCGTCGATTAGACGCAGGTGGAGGAGAGCCCCGGCAACACTTGCTGCCGGGCCGGATAGGACAGTGACAATTGGCTTGCTCCGAAAAGTGCTCATGTCTGTGACTCCGCCATCGCCTTTCATTATTAGGACAGGAGCAGCGATTTTTTCATTCCTCACAGCAGACTCTACAAACTTTGCAGTGCTGGTTGTCTTAGGCAAGATGCCTCCATTGATTGCTGCGGTAAGAGTCCTTATTTCAAGTCCATAGACTCCAGTCAGCTCGTGACCTGCAGTGGCAGGAATGTCTGATCTATCCATCACGAACCGCTCGTTGCTTGGGTCGTCGACGCTGTACGCCTCGCTAACAACAATGACTTCAGCACCTTCTTTTTTTAATTCACCTATCGCCTGCTCTATTTCCTTATCCTCAAGATATTTTGAAGTGTCAATGAAGCGATAGCACGTATGTAAATACTTGTTTGGCGCAAGCTTAACACCTTTTATGTTTGTGCGCTTGATCACATTTGATTTTTCCAAGCCCACGCCCATGCCTATAATCCCAACCTTGGCAGTATCGCCTTCAAGCAGTGCATTCACTGCTTGCGTGGTGCTGTGGGATATCAACTCGATCTCGGAGTTCTGGATTGAATATCTTTGTATCAATGTCTTAAGCGCCTCAATAATGCCGGTCGAAACACCATTAGATGAAGAGTGTGTTGTAGGGACTGTGACTTTGCCTATTAACTGGCCTGTCATCATCTCAATGGCCACTGCTTTGGTGAATGTACCGCCTACATCGATGCCCACTCTGATTCTCCTAATCTTCAAAAGCGTTAGGCAAGCCTAATTGACCAATGTAATTTATGTTTTCTTATCCATCCGATGTCTCACATAAGTTATATTAGATCATACTAGCAAATTTTGACTCACTTAATTTAGTTTTGTTATTCAAAATTACTGACTTGTGTAAGAAGTGATGTCTCAACTTTATTAGCGGTACTGTAATTTGTCACTACTAATTCATTAATTGCGCCCCTCTGGCTTCCTACAGAATTAATCATCCTTTTTGCCCTTACTACAACGGTATTCTTCTCATAATGTCTATAAAGCTCTCTTGTTAATGCATGGTCGCTATTACTAAGCATAACAAAACACCCTTGCGAGTCAAGTATTCCAAATACTTCTGATAGCTGTTTCTGCTCTTTCATAGAGAAATCACTCTTAGAATATCGAGTAAAACTCGAAGTTTTAGATAGTGGAATATAGGGAGGGTCGAAATAAACGAAGTCATCCTTTCCCGCAAAGTCAAGGACTTTATCAAAGGTCATGACTTGTAGGTGTACACCTTGAAGTACTCGGCTTGCTTGGAATACTGTGTTTTTATCAAAAATAGAAGGGTTCTCATAATCTCCAAATGGGACATTAAACTGCCCTTTTGAATTGACTCGGTAAAGACCATTAAAACAAGTCTTGTTGAGGTAGATCAATCGTGCAGCCCTATTCACGCTGTCTAATCTATCAGATTTAATGCTCCTAACCGCATAATAGTATTCTTTTGAATGCTTTTTCCTGTGTTTCAAAAGTAATTCAATGAGTTCAGACGGTTTGTCTCTTACTACAACAAAGCAATTTATCAATTCTTCATTGGTGTCTGAGAGAATCACTTTGTTAGGTTTTAATTTAGATTTAACGTAGAAAAATACCGCTCCACTTCCAACAAAAGGTTCATAGTAATTACGAAAGTTGTGGGGAAAAAGATTCTCGAATTGTTCAATTAATTGCAATTTGCCCCCTGCCCACTTAAGGAATAAAGGTAGTAGTACAGGTTCCTTTGCAGAAAGAGGGATAGCATGATTCAAAGATTCTGCTAATTAAGAAATTTGTATTGTTGCATAAATCTATTTTGTTGTATTGAAGCTTCCGAAGCAGTAGCGTCTGAGAATCCAGCTTCATGCCATATAGCTATCGTGAGAGCCTTGCCGCTATCTATACTCCGTACAGAATTAGTGAGTCCGCAATTTCAATTCGCTGGCGATTAGGAAACATCTGGCTCAGATATGACAAAATCCAGTGAAAAAGAATATCTCTATAGGCAAGTCACAAATAAGAAAGAAAGAAAAATAACAGCAGGCCATTTGGCCTAAGGCAATGTGGAACGCAGAGACATCGTAGAGAAACCAAGGCTGCGTCAGCTTACTACCGTTTTGTGTGTAGAGATTGGAGTTTGAATGGCAGAGGCCTTGCACTCGACACCTCTCTTTCTTTATGGATACAGGAGTGAAATCGTTCTTACTCCATTTGAAATCTTGAGAGATCGATTGGTTAGTGTAATAAAAAAGGTGCCTAGTCAGATCCCAGTATCGGCTGGCGTCTCGCTTGTTGTTGTAGCAGCGCCATGAACCCTTTTCCAATGATATCTCAATTCGCCCAAGCTTCCACCAACTTCTAGATTGCATCTTGGACATCTCCATGTTACAGCAGAAATTCCCATACAAGATGCATGTACACATGCCACTTATACGGATTACTACTCGTTTGGTTCAGCTGCGTATAACATGAATTAGTTAGAGCCAAATATCAAACCCAATATTCATGTTATCTCTGCTGGGAATTTTAGTGTAGAGTAGTTTTCTGCGATGTGCCTTTTAACCAAGGCTCCCAGGATACCTTCAATACAATAATTATACGTCTTTACTACTATTCATTTTTATCCTCCAGTCATCTTTGAAAAGATGGTGTCAGCTCGGTTGGTTGCCTTGATATAGTCGAGGTTTGCAAGCGCTACTACTGCAGATTCTCTTACTTCTTCGCTTTCGTCCTTGAGTGCTTCGCTAAGAGTCTTTCTTGCTTCTTCTGAGCCTATGACTCCTAGTGCGACTGCAGCTTCGTGGCGCACAAAAAAGCTCGAGTCAGACCTGACGGCATCTGCAAGCGCTGGTATACCACTTCTGTATCCAAGCTGGCCAAGCGAAAAAGCCGCTTCATGTCTTACAAGAGCATTTTTGTCATATTTTAGAACTTTGCCAATAGGCTCGACTGCATTTTCCGCGCCAATGCCAGCAAGGATACATACTGCACGGGTGCGTACTACGTTATCGTGATGGTCAAGCAGACGCTTAAAGTACTGCTCATTCTTGTTCTCAAATTGTTTTTCCATTTCCTCAAAAAGCTTAATCCTTTCATAATGTATGAAGCCAGTCATGATGTGCAGGATACTATATTTGATCAAGGTCTTTTATTTTTTCGCTCAGACAACTCTTCTTTAGAAGTTGATTATCTAACTGTATTCTTTACAACGGAATTCTATAGCTATACTAACCCAAGACAGTAGTAATAATAGTCATCATTATTATTGCCTCCGCAAATACAAAAGATAAAGATATAATTTTAAAACATGAAACAGGAGCTCAAATACCTTGCAAGACGACTGGTTGCAGCTGTCTCTCCGAACTGTTATTATATTACCCTGACCAAGATTACCAGCCGTATTAAATATGCGCGTAAGATACTGGCGGTTAAGCATTACGGACGTTTTGCACGCGACCTATCCAGCGGAAAAAGCCAACCACTGGGACATTAAATGTATGCAGGGCGAA